>NZ_ASZT02000039.1:0-37775 GCF_001006065.1 Sphingobacterium sp. IITKGP-BTPF85 | reverse complement strand
AATGGTAGATCATTTACTACCCTATAAGATTAACAATAAAGATCGATGAAGGCTTAATAAAATAAAAAAGGAGCTATCCGGTTAAAGATAACTCCTCTAATATAAGGGGAAATGATATTATTTTAATTCAAATTTAGTAGCTAAAAGATCCTGCGAATTTTTACCGATAAATAAGGTGAAATCTCCCGGTTCAGCGACAAACTTGAGATCGTTATTATAGAATTTTAAATCTTCTTCCGAAACAGTAAAAGTTACGACTTTAGATTCTCCAGCTTTTAAGAATACTTTTTGAAAACCTTTTAATTCTTTAACAGGACGTGTAATTGAACCAACCAGATCTTTAATATAAAGTTGAACAACCTCTTCACCGTCATATTTACCCGTATTACGCAACGTCACCGATGCTTGGATAGATTGCCCAGCTTTAAAAGAAGACTTATCCAATTTCAGATCTGAATAATCAAATGTTGTATAACTCAAACCATATCCAAATGGATAAAGCGGGCTATTGATCACATCAATGTAGTTAGATCTAAATTTTTGGAAAGAACCACCTTCTGCTAATGGTCTTCCGGTGCTTTTATGTCCATAATAAATAGGTAACTGACCAACATTTCTAGGGAAAGTTGCCGTTAATTTACCTGAAGGGTTAACATCTCCAAATAATACCTCAGCTACGGCTGCTCCAGTTTCAGAACCACCAAACCATGCATTTAAGATAGCAGGGACATGCTCATCTTCCCACGTTAAAGTCATGGGTCTTCCTGCAAACAAAACTAAAACAACAGGTTTTCCTGTTTTTAATAGCGCTGCTAAAAGACGTTGCTGAATAGCCGGGATACCAATCTCCGAACGGCTAGAACTTCACCAGACATCTCCGAAGATTCACCTAAGGCTGCTACGATCACATCTGCTTGAGCAGCTGTTTGTAGCGCTTCAGCAATAATATCCGACTCAGGTCTATTATCTCTAGGGATCGTACGTCCAAACATGGTAGCGTGTTCTTGGTAAACAGCATCTTCAAGTAAATTTGAACCTAAATGTGTAACAATCTTCACTTGGTTTCCCAATACCGACTGCATACCTTCAACTAAGGAAGGAGTATTCACTAAGTCAGAGCTTACAGACCATGTACCCACCATGTTCGCACGTGTATTTGCTAATGCACCTATTACAGCAACTGTACCTTTTTTCTGTAAAGGAAGAAGCTGCTTGTCATTCTTTAACAAGACAAATGATTTAGTAGCCGCATCACGGGCAACTTTAAGATTTGCAGGCGTCAGTAACTCGGTTTTAGCACGATCTTCATTACAGTAGCGGTATGGATCCTCAAATAATCCTAATTTATATTTAGCCTCTAAAACTAAACGGCATGCGCGGTCTATATCAGCTTGAGAGACTTTTCCTTCTTTTAAAGATTTTTTTAAGGTATTTAAAAAACCTTCAGAAATCATATCCATATCCACGCCTGCTTTTAACGAAAGTGCAGATACTTGTTGTAAATCTCCTAAACCATGATCCATCAGCTCTGCAATACCGGTATAATCTGTAACCACCATACCGTTGAATCCCCATTCCTTGCGAAGAACATCAGTTACTAACCACTTATTAGCTGTTGCCGGGATACCATTGATATCATTGAAAGATGTCATAACTGTACCTGCACCAGCTTCTACAGCCGCTTTGTAAGGAGGGAAGTATTCATTGTACATGCGGTGCAGACTCATATCTGTGGTGTTGTAATCTTTTCCAGACTCCGCTGCACCATACAAAGCCCAGTGCTTCACACAGGCCATCATGGTATTGATTGCTTTTAAGTCATTGCCCTGATAACCTTTAACCATCGCGCTTGCAATCTGTGAGCCTAAGTAAGGGTCTTCTCCGGAACCTTCCGAAATTCTTCCCCAACGGGCATCACGAGAGATATCGACCATAGGAGAGAAGGTCCAGTTGATTCCATCTGCAGTAGCCTCTTGGGCTGCGATACGTGCAGTTTTTTCGATTAGAGGGATATCCCACGTAGCTGAAAGACCTAATGGAATTGGAAAAGTAGTTTTATAACCATGGATGACATCTAGACCGAAGATCATCGGTATTTTAAGTCTTGTTTTGTTGACAGCAAGTTCTTGAGCAGCACGAATTTTTTTAGGTGTAGTCATAGAAAAGATTCCGCCAATTTGACCAGCAGCAATTTTTGCTTCAACTCCAGTACTGGCAGTGGCACCTGTGGTCACCTCGCCTGCAGTAACTAGATTCAGCTGGCCAATTTTTTCGTCAACTGTCATTTTTTCATCAGTTCTGAAACAAACTTATCCATTTTGGGATCTTGTTTGTGCGCCGGCTGTGTGAATGCCAGAGTCGGAACTAATGCAACAGCGACTAATAGGGAAGTCCATTGTTTCATGTTCTAGTAGTTATTTGTATGTGAATAAAATGCTTATAGATTCGGACCTTTAAAACCTAAGTTCTTCAATCCTGCTTTAACTTCGGGAGCCTGCATAAATAAATTCCAGATCAATCCAGTTCTGTAATTTTCAATCATGACAACAATAGGTCCCTGGTCAATTGCTAGATAACGCTGTGGATACCAGTTTTCTGTTTCTGAAAAAGCATCATAAAATCCATATTTACCAAAAAGCTCTGCACCTTTTTGTTCATAAAAATAGCGCATCGCTTGCAAACTCTCTTTAGGAGCATATGGAATTGATGATAGCGCTGCTGTAGGAGAAATAACACCTTTATCATTATCAGGATGGTGAGCATCGTATCCCTTTACAGAATAGCTCGCGGTCAATCCCCATGAGTTTTCGCCATATCCTTTAAATTGATGAGGATTTTGTTTAGCGTATTCAATGTTAATTTTAGTGTGATTAACGTTCACTTTCCAGTAATCAGCATATTCATCTTGTAAGCCCTTCGGATTTAAACCTAAGTAGGAGTAATGAGACCAGAATAGTGGACCGACAGCATTTTCAGGTGCATTGTGTTTTAGCACCAGTGGAATTCCAAACTTCTCAGCACTGGATACGATTGCACCACTTCTTGCCCAACCTTTATGATAAGTGGAGGCAGGGATTGGATGTGTCGGTGAGCTCGCGCCCAGCACATAGCTGATCAAGCATTCATCATAACCCTGTATCGCATGATTCATACCCCAACCATGTGTTGGACTCCAGTGCCAGTACAGAACATCTTTGCCATTGCGAAAGAAATTCCAATCAATACCTTTCCAAAGTGCGTCTGCTTTTTCAGCGACTTGTTTTTGTTGGTCGTTTCCATTTTGGTAATACTCACGTAGACAGATTAAGGCCTGGGCCATAAAAGCAGTTTCTACGATATCGGCAGCATCATCCTGATTTCCGAAAACCTTCGATTTACCAGTGGGGCCATCGATCCAATGTGACCATGCACCATGGTAACGATCGGCTTTTGCTAGAAAATCGACAATGCGATCAAATCTTTTAGTCGCTTCTTCGGCAGAGATAAAACCTCGTTCCGCAGCAACAATTGTAGCCATGATGCCAAAACCAGAACCGCCGACAGTGACAACATTAAAATCATTCAGCGGATATTGGCCGTCGATATGGATCCTTTCTCTTGCCATTCCCGAATTAGGTTCAGCACCTTCCCAGAAATAGTTGAAAGTTTGCTTCTGCACCAAAGTCATTAAAGAATCATCAGAAATACTGGTCTTTTGCAAGGTCTGAGGTGTTTTACACGCAGTAATGCTTGTACCAATTAAGATTAAGCCTAAGATAAGCTTGGGATTAAATTTTAATTTCATAGTAGAGTAAGTAGAGCGATGGATATTAAAGAACTGGGACTTAGTGCTAATAAGTCCCAGTTTCGATGTTTTATTAAGATGTTGGCTTAAAAACCAGGATTTTGCACCATATCTGGTGTTTGTGTTAATTGTTCATATGGAATTGGGAACAAATAGTTTTTGTCGGTGAATGTTTTTCCATCCGCTTTCATAGCTTCAGAGGCTTGTTTCGTACGAACTAGATCAAACCAACGATCGTGCTCAAAAGCTAATTCTAGACGGCGTTCCTTCCAGATTGCTTTGCGTAAGTCCGCTTGATTGATCGCTGTGGTATTAGGCAATTTAACTCGAGTACGAATGGTATTAAGAGCAGCTGTCGCTTCTCCGGTGTTGCCCATTTCATTAGCTGCTTCTGCTAAGATCAAATATACCTCGCCTAAACGTAAATAGCGTACATTTTTATCCCCATCAGCCGCACCTGCATTTGCCGATGAGTATGCTTTCTCATTGTACATTGGATTTTCAACTCCTGTTCCAACAACACGGCCATCCCACAAAGTTTCTCCACGGAAGATAATGGTCGCGTCGCGACGGATATTATCTTTTTCCGCATTAAATGCGTTTAACAAATTCTCAGATGGTGTGTTGAATCCCCAGCCCCAGCCGGTAACACCACGTGCACCCTGTACTTCAGAATATTGTTGAACACCATGTGCAATCGCTTCTCCACGCGCCTGGAATTCAAAGATCGACTCGGTACCATTCTCAGAACTTGCGCGCCAAAGAACTTCGTACTTCGATTCCAAACCATATTGACCGGAGTTAATCACTTCTTTCGCTAACGTGTAGGCCTCATTCCAATTTTGATTGTATAAATATACTTTTGATAATAAAGCTTGCGCGGCGCCTTTGGTAGCACGACCCAGATCTTTAGATTCATAAGCAGATTTTAAAGGCAAAGCGTCTATAGCCTCTCTTAGATCTTTAATGATATAAGCATAAACATCAGCTTTAGGCGCACGAATTATTAAATCCTGCTCTTGGATAGGGACATCACCCCAGCCACGCACTAAATAAAAATAATTTAAGGCGCGTAAAAACTTAGCTTCACCGATTAATCTATTTTTATAAGTTGCATCTTCTATCGTTGATGATTGAGTCACTTCAATAGATTGCGTGGCACGTCCGATTGATTTATACCAATGTGACCATAATGCTCCAAAGGAACCGGATGAACTTGTATACTCTAATCTGTCGATTTCTTGTTTGTCACCTCCTGGATCGGTTGGAGAAGAGCCTTTGTCGGCATTATCAGAAAGCATATCCGTAATCGCAACATAAGAAAAGGAGTAATTCCAGTCTGTAAACATACCGTAGATTGCATTCACATAACCCTCCGGTGTGAACGCTTGTTCCTTATCAGCTTCTTCTACAATTTCTTGAGAAGGAACATCTAAAAATGCTGAATCTTTACAGGCAGACATGCTCAAACCTGCTGTTAAAATTAAGGCTATATGTAATTTGTTAAATTTCATGATTTTTAATTTTTAAAAGTTAGAATGAAACATTGACTCCGAAAATAAAATTACGTGTTGTTGGATAAGCCGAAAGCTCAATTCCCGCAGTTTCCGAAGGAACACCAGAATTTGCACCTGTTATTTCAGGAGAGAAACCTGTATATTTTGTGAAAATAAAAGGGTTCTGTGCTGTTACGTACATTCTAATTTTAGAAGTTGAATTGTATAATTTTGGAATGGTATAACCTAATGTTAAGTTATTGATTCTAAAATAGGCTCCTGACTCTAAATAGTAACTGGAAGCTAAGGCATCATGAGCTGCTCCAGGATGTGTATTAGACGTTCCTGCGCCAGTCCAGCGGTTATCAAAAGTTTCTTTAGTTACGTTCTCACCACCATTAACACGGGTACCTTTTAGACCATTGTAAATTTTATTTCCTGCAACCCCATAACCTTGAGCTGTGAAATCCCATTTTTTATAGTTGACACTTAGATTTAAACCAAATGTCGAAGAAGGAAGATATGATCCGTGGAATGTTTTATCTTTTGCGTCGATAACACCATCTTCATTTTGATCTTTGTATTTTAGGTACCCAGGTTTTGCTCCGGTTGTTGCAGCGCCATCTGCAATTTCAGCTTCGTTTTGCCACACCCCAACTGCTTCGTACATGTACCAAGCATAAATAGGTTGATTAGCTTTTAACTGTTTTGTAAGCTGACCATTATTTAAACTTCCTCCCTCAGTACCATCATAGGCAGGTTTAACATCCTTTAAAGTATTTTTGTTGTAAGAATAGTTACCACCAATACTATAGGATAGGTTTTCATTAATTTGATCGGTCCAATTTAAACCAATCTCCACCCCTTGATTTGATACTTTTCCGCCATGATCAAAATATTTTTGAGAAAATGGCGAATTCAATAAAGGTTTTACTTCTAAAATAGCATTAGTGTTGGTCTTATTATAATAATCCACATTACCACTTAAACGGTTATTTAATAAGGTGAAATCAACTCCTAATCCTGATTCTTCAGTTACTTCCCATCTTAAATTTCTCGCTGGACTTCCATATGCTGCTCCAAAAACAAGATCTTGGTTCGGGCCAAAGACATAATTGTAATTATCGGATCCTGGCGATGATAATATCTGAGAAACGTTCAAAGGGATGTTTTGGTTACCTAGTCTACCCCAGTTTGCCCTTACTTTTAAGAAATCGATGCCTGAGCCTTGCATAAAGCTCTCATTGGATACGGTCCAACCCGCTCCAAAGGAAGGAAAGATGTCAAAATATTCGCCAGATGCTTTAAATTTACTAGATCCATCACGACGTACAGTAGCAGTTAAATAGTATTTTGAGTCGTAATTATACTGTGCACGAGCAAAATAAGAAATTAATGCAGTAGGTGTGTAAGAAGTTTGTCTAATTTGCTTCTCTTTGTTTTTTGCTAAGTCAATATTCCAGTATTGTGATTGAGTAGGAACATCATATCCGGTCAAATCAGACATATTTCCGATATCGACTTTCTCTCTTGAATTTCCTAATGTTGCATCTATATTATGCTTACCGAAACTTTTTTGGTAAGAAACAAAATTTTCCCATACCCATCTGAATGTTTCTGTTTTAGCAATATTTAAGCTATTATTTGCATAGGTCAATGAATTCGGGTTTTGTGCTTTTAATCTTTCAAATTCTGCAGCAGTATTGAGAGGATCTGTATTTAAGTAGCGATCCTTGATATCATTAAAACCTCTATTTTGTGAAAAGTATTTTGTTACGCCCAAGCGAGAGGTGAATTTTAAGTCGCTGGTGATCTGGTATTCTGCTTGAAGTCCACCTTGGATGCTCAGATTCTTGTTATACTGCTGTTGCATTTTGTTCTCGTAAACAGGATTGCCCACATCATTTAACCTTCCTCCCTGCTGACCTGCAGCCAGAATATATGTAGCCTCTCCGGTTGTTTTATTGTATATAGGTCTTCCGTAGCGTCCGTTTTCATACATAACAGGAACTAAGGGTGACTGACGGTAGGCCGCATCAAAAGCACTTAGCGGTTTATTACGGTCGTTAGCAAAAGAGATGTTTAAAGTCTGACTAAGTTTTAATTTATTATCAAAGAATTTGTAGGTATTATTATTACGGATCGTGTTACGTACATATTGAGAGCCTTCCGTAATTCCTTTTTCCGTAAAGTTGTTATAACTAAAGAAATAATCTACTGCATCTGAACCTCCAGATAAGCTAACGACGTTATTGGTCACTATACCAGTCTGTAAAAGTTCGTCGTACCAATTGGTATTGTTTTTTGATTTAATGCTAAAGGAGATCCATTTTTTTCAACTACTGCTAAGTTTTCATTGTAATGGGTCACATATTCATTCGCATCAGCCATTTTAACACGGTTTAGAATGCCTTTGGCACCTACATAACCATCATACGTAATCTGAGCACGTCCTGCTTTCCCCTTTTTAGTTGTCACTAAGATCACACCATTTGCGGCACGCAGACCATAAATAGAAGCCGATGAAGCATCTTTTAGGACATCGATAGAAACGATATCTGCTGAGTTGATATTGGTGATATTTTCGACTGGAAATCCATCAACAATATACAATGGATTACGACCACCTGAAGCTGTTCCTAGACCGCGGATAATCACTGTTGGAGCAGAGCCCGGAGCTTCATTAGCAATGATGTTAACACCAGATATCTTGCCCTGTACAGATTGAACAGCATTCAATGCCGGTTGTTTTACAATGTCACTTGAAGTAACACGGCCTATAGAACCAGTTAGATCGACTTTCTTAGCTGTACCATAACCAATAACCACGATTTCATCTAAAGCCGTATTTTGTTCTTCTAGATTGACTTGTACATTGTTCTGTTGACCAATTACAACTTCTTTTCCATCATAACCGATATAGCGGAAAATTAAAACCTGATTGGGGTCTGCTGTAATTTTAAATTCTCCATTCGCGTCAGATTGCGTAGCAACGCTAGTTCCTTTAACCGCAATGGTTACTCCTGAAAGTACAGCGTTTGAAGATTTAGCTGTAATTTTTCCAGTGATCACTTTTCCACTCTGTGCATAAACTGACACATTGAATTGGCAAAATGCTGGGAGTAATAGTAATGTAAATAACTTCCTCATAGGTGTGACTTTTGTGTTATTTTAATTTATCAATTCCAATTAATCTGAATGTTTGTTAACAAATTTAACCCTTTCATTAAATTTTGATACAGCAAAGATGTGATGTAGTATGCGAAATGTATAATTTAACACTTATACATTAATACATCACCATTTGAGATAAACGAAAAAATTCAATTTAAAGAAATAATTCGTCTGATAGTCAGATTGCTAAAGTAAGTGATATATTACTTTATTTAATACTAAGTGTTTAAAGCACACTATAGCGCGTGAGAGGTAATGATGTAGTGTTTTAGTGTGTTTTAATAACAAAATGATCTCATGTCGTAGATAGGGTTCCACGATTAAGGGCATTTTTCTAACTAATATTCATTAAAAAATCAGTTAAATTCTGCTCAGTTGTTATATTCAATTTTTTACGTAATCGGTAACGTCTAATCTCGACACCACGTGTCGTTATATTTAATAAGCTGGCAATTTCTTTACTGCTCATGTTCAACCTCAGATAGGCACAGAGTTTTAAATCATTGGGCATTAATTCGGGAAATTGATGCTTTAACTTTTTAAAGAAATTCTCATGAGTTTCATTAAAACTCTGCTCAAACAGATGCCAGTCCATATTATCTTCATAAGCATTTTTAAGGATCTTGGCCACTTTTTGTAATTGCTCAGGTTGCAGTTTATTTCCATTTTCGTCCTTCAACTGTAATAATTCGTGATTAAGTGCATTTAATAATTCATTCTTTTGTACAATATTCATCGTAGCATTAGTCAGTTCCTTATTCTTATTATATAATTCCTGTTCCAGTTGCTTATTTTTAATTTCGATCAAGTGTTGCTGTGCTCGGATTGCTTCCTGTTTTAAAAGTTCCTCTTGTTTAAGCAAATAAGCCTTTTTTACCTGTTTCTCATGTTTAATTAGCTTTTTGTTGTACCATTTACGGACTTCTTTTATTGCTAAAACCAGTAATATTAAATACCCTAAATAAGCATACCAGGTTCTATACCAGGGAGGTAGGATTTCGATTTCAACTTTTGTTTCCTTAGTGATAAAACCGTTTGGCAGTTTTGCACGAATTGTAAATACATACTGACCAACTGCCAGATTCGTAAACTCTTTGTAGGGCAACTTAGACCAATCAGACCATTCCTCCTGCGTGTTTGTTAATTTAAATTGATATTGAACAGCAGTTTCAGTGTAATAAGGTAAGGCATAAGATACTTGTATACTGTTGTTTTTGTATTTTATATCAACTATCTCTTCATCACGATTAAAATCTATACTGTCCGTTGAGAAAAGAGATCTAATATTCCTGATGAGGGGAGCCGGTACATCAGTGGATTTAAAATTATCCCTTCCCAAATTGAGCAAAGAGAAGCCATTATCAATACTGACCAGGTATTGATTAGGATTGAGAGCCGAGATATTTTCATAATATTTCATCATATTATCTTCTAGAGAAGCTAATTTGATGGAATCAACCCGAATTTGCCCACCTTGTAATAAATCGACTAAAGCAATTCTGGTTTTATTAATAAACCAATAGCTATTATTTCCTGCTGGTATGATCTTATTTGCTTTGGAGAATGTGCCCAATTTGCTGTTTAATTGATGATAGGGCGTGAATTTATCAATAAGCTCATCATAAACATATAGCCCACTATCAGTCGTAAAAACATTGATGGCGGCCAATTTGTAAACACCTAAATAACCCGATTTGGGTAAACCATTTTTTGGGCATAGGGTTTAATCTGTTTAATAACACTAAAATCATCTGAAAATTTAAGTAGATTCAGTTCATTGTAACCTGCCGCCCAAACCGAATTTTTACTTTGTGTTTCTAATAATTGTACGCCAGATCTGAAATTAGGATATTGCGTCTGATAAGTTAATGCATTAGGTAAACTATTAAATAGGGACACACCTGTATAATTTCCCTGTAATACATATGGTGCATGAGGGGAAAGCAGTTTGATAACCCAACCACCTGTTTTTGGTGATAATAAGGACATCGCTGTACCTTGAATTTGAAAGGTACCTGTATTATGTCCACATACCAATACGTTATTGATTACTTCTAGATTCCATACTTGGCCCTGAGAGCCATGGATCATCTTAAAGTCTATAGGCTGATATTTTTTGTTCGGATTCCATGAAGTATAAAATAGACCTTGGTTAGTCCCTAAATAAAGATATCCTTGGTAAATTTTTGCAGAATAGATGGTGCCAAGTTTTCCTGAGTTATCCGAATAATAGTAGAGATCAGCATTAATCGCAATGCGGTCAATACCATTGTCCAGACCAGACCATATATTTGACTGTTTATCTACTGTTAAACTAAGAACGGTATTATTTTGCAAACCAACACTTTTATTAATATGCTGAACAAAAGATCCATTTTCATCAAGAATGTAGATACCGTTTAAGATCGTTCCGAATACGTAATAATGGTTGAGTAGCTTGATCCCATTGTTGATCTGTACATTTTTTAATTCTTCATTGATGTCATTTTTCCAGGGCGTTATTTCTCCAGATTTGCTCATTAAAAATAATCCGCCTTTAGCTGTTCCAATTAAGAATGACGCTGCATCAAAAGGAAGAATACTTAAAATGTTATGTCCCTTTAACTGCTCTTTACCCGAAACAGGAATGAGCTTATTATTTTTTAGTTCATGAAGTCCACTCGGTATTTTTTCTACGAAAATTCTCTTATTGGCTTGAAATGCAAATAGAAAAGGCTCTCCATCTTCAGTAATAGTTTTGATCTTGTCATTTTCATAAATATAGATCGTAGAGAAAGATTGGAAGATAATCCGATGGTCTTGAATGATTATTTTCCAGATCTCATCATTAAGATCTTTAAGTAAGCGCTTACTTATGGAATGGTAGGTTAAACGACCATTATTATTTTTCAGCCAATAGCCAAATTCTGATTGGCCTCCCGTATAGATTTTCCCATCTGGATGTACCTGTGCAACACGGACTATACCTTTATTAGGATGAGGATAGAGATTCCAGTATGCGCCATCATACTCTAATAAACCATCAGAATTAGCGGCGTAAATCAGACCATTCTGATCGACACTCAAGCCCCAGTTTTGATTGCCGGCTTTGTAAGTAGATTTTGTAAATTGCTGTACCCAAGGGCTAGCGAGATATTGAATATCATTGGCCTTGCTTTCACCAAAGAAGATCCCGAAGATTATAAAAAAAAGAAAAAATATTTTAAATAAAAATTTCATGCACAAAATTATGTTTGCCTTAGCAATAATTCTACCATGCTAAAAAGACGAAAGTGTCTCTGAGCGTATTTATGTAATAGAAATTGAAAGAATTATTCCCTAGACAAATTTAACAATAAATTTAGCTGTATGAGTCATTATAAAGTATTAAGATGTCTATTCAGCAATTCCTTAAGGATCTAAGCACACCGTTTTCGAAACTTTTAGCTACTCATGATCGTGTTTAAAAATAATTAATAAAAATTTAACATAAATTTTGTTTAGTTTTAATGAACAAAGTTTAGTTTTGTTAAACATATAGAAACGTGAGATCGTATTTTAAGGAAGATTGTTGTGTAACAGGGCTCATGTAAGTTCATACATAACTGTATGTAAGGAAATTAAAGGCTATAATCGACTTGTTTTTAGATTAGAACCTTTTCTAAAAGGTTTGTTTTACATCCTCTTGACAGGATAGCGCCTGTAAATACTGAGAATAAGGAATACGGACATGCTTTGAGGACAAAGGTGGAAATTAATTATGATTGAGTTTTAAATGTAGCCGAAATAGGCATAAAGGCCTCATACAGCCTATATAGATTGATTAAAATAAATAATAGCATAATAACACAATAGAAAGATATGGAAAGTAAAATTAAGATGGTCGTATTTGATATGGCGGGAACAACTGTTAATGAAGATAACATCGTTTATAAAGCACTTAGAAATGCAATCAATAGCGTTGGTGGTTTTGATCTTAGTTTAGAAGAAGTTTTAGAGCATGGTGCAGGTAAAGAAAAGTTGGAAGCTATAAAAACTATCTTGAAAAATAGTTTAGATTTAGAAAATGATCAATTGGCAACAGAGATTTTTCAATTGTTTCTTGTTCAGCTTAAAAGTGCTTATGAAGTGGAAACCATTTATCCATGTACTAATGCGGCAGCACTTTTCATAAAGTTAAAAGATATGGGTATTTTAAGAGTACTTAATACTGGATATGATCGATTGACAGCAGAATCATTATTGAAAAAACTGAATTGGGAAGTAGGTAAAGACATTGATCTTCTCATTACTGCTTCGGATGTTGAACATAATCGACCAGAACCAGATATGATTCAATTAGCAATGGCGAAGATGGGTATTACCGATGCTTCAACAGTTGCAAAAATTGGCGATTCAACGATTGACATTCAAGAAGGACAAAATGCAGGCTGTGGATTGAGCATAGGTATCACCACAGGAGCACATACCGCTGTACAATTGGCTACTGCCAATCCGGATCAGGTTATTAGTGATCTGTTGGATATCCTACCTGTAATTGAAAACTATAGTAAGAAAAGTACCGCAGTATCATAAAAAAACTGATGCTGTGATTTTTAGAAATGAAGATCACAGCATCTTTATTCATAACGAGGGTTTATGTTAATGATTATTCAGTCTTTAATATGCCTGATTAACGTTTGATCCCTAAAGATTAACGTTTGATCCTTAAAAAGGAAAGAAGCAGAAGTATTTTGAATATTTGTAAATCAAAGCACCTGATTTGTAAATTACACTTCTTTAACATCATTAGCAAAACCTTTAATAAGGGCCTTCCATTGCGGATAAGATGCCCCCAAAACCGCACCAAGTCCTACCATAAAGTTTCGGACATTATCGATGATATGCGTATTTTCGGTATTTAAAACCTCATTTCGTCCAGCATACTGAAACAATAAACTGTTATTTCTTTGCTCAACAATCAAAGTCGAAGTCGCTATTCCCTCAAAAAAATGTGCTGTTTCTTTATTTTCAGGATCAGTAGGATCTGGACATGGCTTTAGACTGACTGATAGGATTTTAAATTCGGCCATTTCCTTAGATTCCATATGCACAACGTTAACCCAGTCATAACCTTTTGTTCGGGGTAATCCAGGTCCTGGAATATCAATTTTGATGTAATCGTGTAACTGAAGTGGACGATGCAATTCGAGACCATTGTTGTCAACAAGCTTAAATACCGCCGCAGGAAGTTCTGCAATTTTGTGCCATTCATTGACCGCCAATAGGTTGTAGGATGCTATAATAAAAGCCTCGCTGGCAATTTCAGTGCTTGTAAACTCAACTGTTTCAAAACAGTCAAGTTTATTGCCTTCTTTCTGGGTTGGAATAATATTCTTCATCTTTTTAATAGAATAACAATTAAAAATGAACTTATGTTCATGTGAATCAATAGATTTACTTGGGTTGAGGAACTATCTGATTTTGTAAATTCTCCATTATGTAGAAGTATAATAGACCCAACCCTGCAAATTTTCATATGCATCTGCCTGCTTCAGATCGATTAAAATATTACTATCCATAAATAAGAGGCGTTTTGTGTCCGTATTTAAATCGTAGATAGGATAGAAGATGGCATTCTCATTTGGAAGTTCTACATTACTCTGTAAAGCAGTATAACCCTCTGCAAGTAAATTGTCAATAAGTGTTGGAGTAATTGCGTTAAGGTACCGCATCATCTTACCAATCCATTTCTTTTCGTTTTCTTCATTGCCAGGGTAGTGTTCAGTTGTAAAATCTAAGATTAATTTTTCGCCTTCTTTATCCAATCCATCTCTGATCATGCGCAATCCCATGCACCTCGTTTCTTCCTGATAATAATCATGTCCATACTCAAATTGAATATCACCTGCAATGGGGCTATCTTCAATTTTGCTCGAAGTGCCATCTGGCGATTCAGCAATTCATGTACATATGCATAAGTCTCATCCATAGTGATTTGATTTAAAGCTATAACGTATTTATGATGTCATCACCAAAAGAACAATTCTGAAAGACTAAAAGTTTGTTTAAGAATACTTTAGGATAAGTAGAAGGATACGTGATGCACGTTTAAAGTATATTTTTGAAGCATTGATCAGGTATACTGTCGTCAATTTCAGGTATTTGTTACGGTAATTGAAATACAAACTTTTGACATAGCACCACGTTATATCATTACAATAAACTAAATGAATACGATTATGGCTACTAAAAATGAAAATGCAAAAGTCGGTATTGTTGATAAGGACAAGCAACCGAAGAAAAAGAAAACAATTACCTCAGTTGTAGATAAGAGAAATAAAAAGCAGGAAGGTGACGGGGAAGCCGGCGTTGATCCTCAAAATGATCAATTGAATGATATGCCAGAGCCAGATACATTTCCTCGTGAGCAGGTAAAACCTTAGTGCAGAGGACGTATGTTTGAAATGAAAAAGATAATTTGGGAAGGCGCGGAATGGGATTTCCTTTTAGAAATTGTGGGACGGTCAGTCATCATGTTTATCCTGATATTGGTGATTCTTAGGCTTTCAGGAAAAAAAGGTGTAAGGCAATTAACGCTTTTCGAGGTGGCGATTATTCTGAGTCTCGGATCGGCGGCTGGTGATCCCATGTTTCAAGAAGAATTACCCGTTATTTATGCCTTTGTTGTATTATTTTCGGTTATCATTATCTATAAGTTTATAACTTGGTTATCATCAAAATCGGTGTTTATCAATAAGATTTTAGAAGGCGAAGCGATGGTAGTTGTAAGGGATGGAATGTTTGATTTAAAACATGAACATGATGGTGACTTTTCAAAAATGGAATTCTTTTCCGAACTACGTAATCAGTCGGTTGAACACTTAGGTCAAGTGAGAATGGCCTTATTAGAAATTGATGGTTCGATGAGTATTTTATTTTACCCAGAAGATGAGGTGAAGTATGGTCTGCCTTTATTTCCAGATGATTATAAAAAAGTTGAATCATTTCAGTTATATGACTTTCACGCCTGCATGTATTGTGGTTTTATCGAACAATTGCATAATAGAGAATCACAATGTCCACGATGTAGACATACAGAATGGAGTAAAGCAATCAACACAAAACGAAATTAATCTATTCTTTTAAAGCCATCATGCATGCTTCAGTACTTCCCCTAGGGGTTATAAATACGATTCAAATGTTCTAAATACCCGAAATGATTATGATTTAAACTATTTCTGCCTTGAGGTTGTTTTCTAGATAAATCAAGAGTTTTAAATTTATATTTCAAAAAATAGAGCTATGGAAAACAGAGCAAATGATCCGGCAATTATCAATGATCTGATAAAAATTAACAACGATAGGATAGCTGGATATAGAGAAGCATTAGATCTAGCACATAGTATGCGGATCGATGATCTAGGTGGTATATTTGCCAAATATATCCTGCAGTCAGAACAGTTTATTACCGAGCTTACTCCATATGTCACACTTGAAGGTGAACAACCTACAGACAGTACGATGTTGAGCGGTAAACTTTTTAGACTTTGGATGAATATAAAAGTTAATATTTCGGGAAATGATCGTAAAAGTCTATTGGAAAGCTGTGAAAAAGGAGAAGATGCTTTTAAAGCTACCTATAGGAAGACACTTGAAGAAGATCGGGAGGCTTTATCCATCCATGTGGTCAGCTTAATTGAAAATCAATTAAGTAAACAATTGGTTGCGCACGACCAGATTAAATTGTTACGAGATACCATTTCCGATACGATTTAATTATATCAAGCGTTTAGTATAAAAAATCATTTCAATATTGAGGTTAACAGGGAAAAGGGGCAATTGCCCCTTTTTTCATAGTTTGCACGATGATCAAATGTAATAGGTTATTTTTCACAACGTGATCTGATAAATTTCAGCAGCGCTTTTTCGGTCGCACCATCTGTATTTTGCACCATTTTCCGTTTAAGTTTTAATAATTCATTTTTTAAATCACCCTCTACATACTGTTTCTGCAATTCCGGATGAATATAATAGTTCCTTGTAACTGATCTGGTATTGCCGAGTTGTTTAGCGACATGATCAAGGATGGTGACCAGTACTTTTTTACGTTCAGAAATAAGTTCGCCATAAGGCTCATTAGCCATCATCATAAAGGCAAGCGTGCAACCTGCCCATGTACGAAAATCTTTACAGGTATAATCTTCTTGCATCGCTTGTTTTAAATAGCGGTTCAGATCTCCTGAATCAAGCCGTTGAATAGCACCATCATGATCGTAATATTGAAAAAGCTCCTGACCTGGGATTTCTTTGACGTTTTTAAGCATTTTAGCTATTTTTGCTTCCTTGATATAAACCTGCTGAAGTACGCCTTTTTTTCCTTTAAATTTAAAAAAGATTTCATTTTTGTCAATTTTGACATGTCTGTTTTTCAATGTGGTGAGCCCATATGAGCCGTAGTTATGTTCATAGGATTTGTTACCTGCACGTATGTAAGTTGCATTCATGGTAGAGATTGCAATCGCACAGACTTTTTCTTTGGATAATTTCTTTTTCCGTAGATCTTTCCGCAATTGCGTGCGGAGTAATTTCATCTTATTTGCAAAGCCTAGTAAACGATCAAATTTTTTGACATTGCGTATGGTTGACCAGTCCAGATGATAAATATATTGCTTCCTACCACGCTTATCAATACCTGTTGCCTGTATATGACCATTTTTAAATTTGCATATCCAGACATTTTCCCATGCTGGTGGAATCACAAGAGACGCTATCCGCTTTAAAGTATTTTTATTTTTGATAGGCTTGTTCTTGGATAGATAAGTGAATTTGCCTTTTGTGTATGTGCGGCAATAACCAGGTTCCGTATCTGTAACGTAACGTAGATTTAGAGCGACAGATGGGTGAGATGAAGGTGTTAATGTTTTCATGTGCTCCAAATTTGTGAAGGAAATGTTTTGTTAATATTCAATTCCGCCGCCACATGTAATATGCGGAAGAAATTATTTTGATTAATTGAAATAAATTTAATGGTTCCTAATAGCCTTTATCAGTTCATCTTTTTTCATTGAATGCCTACCGGCTATGCCAATTTTTTTGCTTCTGCAAGTAGATCCGATTTTGTCCTCGAATCCAAGTCAGTAGCTTCTCCGCCTTTCTTGCTGGCATCCGGAGAATTTGCAATTCGTGCGGATTTTTCCTTACTCATTCCTTTCTTGCGTAATGCTTCATATTGAGCATCGTCTTTAATCTGTTTTCCGTGATCTTTTGCCATTGTTTTACATTTTAAAGTTTACATTACTCTCTTCTTAGCTGAGATTTCCCAAAGTAAGAACGGCTTGAAACGAACAATGTTTAAGAAGACGCTTCGAATGCGTAGTATTTGAAAAAACAGGTATTTTCTTACTATTCTGGACAGAAAGTTATGATTTTATCAATCAGGTATTTTGACTTGTAGTCTCACGTACATACAATGATTTCTTACCAAATTATACCTGTTTTAAAATATTTTATTAACCACTTTTATCTCACTTTGTTTTATAATAGTATTTCCGTTATAACTTTTAAATATGAAAAACCTGATTGTACTTTTATTTATTCCGGTCCTGTCATTTTTAGGCTTAGTGATTAATCTGCTTATTGCTATGCTAACCCGCATCAGACTAAGAGCATATTCATTTTTTAAATCAGAAGACAAGGGTAAGAAAAATTTCATTACTGCAGTCCTGATTAATGGAATTTACAATAGCGACACGATCTTTATGTAACAATCTGCCATTAAGAATGCATCGTATTGTGATTATTATCATATTAATGAACCATTTAGGTAAATTTCAAATTATTGATATAAATTAGAGTGAAGCTGGTAGATGATCACGTATCGTGATCATCCATAAGTTTTGCGATATTATTATCAGCCTCCTTTTTTGCAAAATGTTCTCGCGCAAGCTTTAGTCCTATTGCAATAGCCGTTCCTTCACTGGCGCCTTCTTTTAATAGCGCATTCGCAATTTCTACAGCTTTATCACGAATTTCAACGGGCTGGTTTTTATAGGACGGTGGATAATCATTGTTGTACCAGGGCATAAATTCTCCTTTCTAGTAGTTAAATAAACAATATCAAAGCAATGAGTTCCATAAAATCGGTGACTCACTAAAATCTTTTGTGAACTGTAATTGTATAACACATAAGCGCTTATAAAGTTGATTCTTATATTCCAGATAAAAAGAAATTATAAATTTTCTTCAAAAACCGAATAAAAAAGCAAACAACTTGAATTACAGATTTGTTCTATAATAACAACAAACTACTATGAAGTAAAATTTTTTATTTACCTAATCCTACATGTTATGCGATTCACTTCCTTATCCCGACCCTTACTTCTAGATCTCAAGTGCAGAGGATATAACTTATTGACGTCCTATAATTCTCTTGATTTATCTAACTCGACATGGCAACCTCTCCGGGTTCACAATGTGCACGAATATCTTCTACAAATGAATTTTAATGGAAGTAATACTTATCTAAAAAAGCCGACCATTCTCGTAATAGATCAGGTTTTAAAACACATAGATGATAATAAATTTGGTGGAGAAGTATTTGTAGAAGATGATCATTCGCAACGTTTGCAGCAGAAATGTAGACTATATGATCTTCGTTATCATTTCACAGCCAATCCAGAAATTTACGATTTTTCATTCGATCCACAACGGCTACTGATCCGGAATCATGCCTTACGTACGGGGGACCACGACATTTATTTTAAATACCTAGCGATGTACTATCAGGAGCATGTGACTTATGAAAGGCGGGATATAGAAGAACTGACCGGAACGCTAATGTGTCTGGATGCAAATCAAGCTGAAAAATGGTTTAAAAAGCATGATGTAACCGTTATGGAATCAGATATTTGGATATGTGACGAAGATGCTATTCTGAAAGTATTTGCTGTGAAAGAGCATGACCATCATTGGGGAATTTTAGATGATACAGAGGAAATGATCTATAATCTAATTAACCCCCAAGAACTCGTGTTATTACGTGATATTTTCTGGATAGATCCCAGGATAATTTAATGACTAATTGGACGTTTCTATTTATGTTTATTCCTAGCTAGGGATTGGATCACCGATCTCATCAAGTGAAAAGTAGAAGGTCGTTCCAGATCCTTTCTCGCTTTCTACTTCAATTGCTGAATCATGATAACGCAGGATCTCAGAAACAATGTAAAGCCCTATGCCGAACCCTGATATGTGTGCAATTTCATCATTATCAACTCTGTAGAAACGGTTAAATAACTTTTCTTGATCTTCTTTAGCAATTCCGATACCTTCGTCACTAACAAACAATTTGACTTTCCCGTCTTTTTTCTCACAACCAATCGTGATGGTGCCACCGGCAGGTGAATATTTTATTGCATTTGAGATCAAATTGGTAAAGACCTGTGCTATTTTATCATGATCTGCAAAGATTGTAATTGGTTCTGCGCATGCAAACTTAATTTTATGCTTAGATATCATCAATTGCGCTTCCTCTCGCACTTCCTCAAATAAAGATAGAAGTGTTATGGACTCTTTATTTATTTGCAATTGATCTTCTTCAATCCTGGCGAGGCTGAGGAAATCCCGTATCATGGCAATCATTTTTTTAGACTGGGTTTCAATTTTGTTACTCATCTGTTTACCCAGATCATTTTTATTGTCCTGGTAATTTTTCTGCATGATCTGAGTAAATAATAAAATGGAGGTAAGCGGAGTTTTCAGTTCATGGCTCACCATGGAGATAAAATCATTTTTCCTCCTTTCTTCCTGTTTTTTTTCAGAAATATCCCTAGCAATTTTTGAAACTCCTATTATTTGACCAGTAATATCCTAATGGGTGATATGGTTAGAGACACGTCCAGCAGCTGTCCCGTTTTGGAGATACGAATAGTCTCAAAGTGTTTTAATGATTGACCAGCTCGTAATTTCGCAAGGATATGATCCTCTTCACTTTTGCGGTTTTCAGGAATTAACTTCAAAATAGGCTGACCGATTATTTCACCAGCTTTAAACCCAAATAATTCTTCTGCTGCAGCGTTCCAGCTTGTTACGATGCCTTCTAAAGTTTTACTGACAATGGCGTCATTGGAAGAATTAACAATTGCCGCCAGTTCAGCATTTTTAGTTTCCGAATTTTTAAGTTCAGTAATATCAAGTACCGAACCAATAATTCTATGCATCTTATTTGTATTATCCATATAGGTAGCTCCTTGAACGCGTATCCATATGGTACTATTTTTATCGCTCTTTAATACCCGGCATACAAAATCAAAGTGTGAATTGGAACTGCTTTCTTTTAGCTTTTGTATTATAAGGTTAACGCTATTTTGATCCTCTGGGTGAAGGAGCTCTAAAATGTGGTGGTAGTTAAGGTCATTGAGGTGTAGTCCAAGAATTTTTTCGGCTTGTTTAGAGATATAGAGTTTGTTTTCTTCAAAATCCCAGTCCCAAGTGCTAGATCAGTGGCCTCAATGGCCAGTCTAAGTCGTTCTTCACTCTCTTCCAGTAAAGTCATGAGCTTGTTTTTCCTTTTTTCTTCTTCAACCAGCGGCGTTACATCTTTTGTAAAACAGCGCGAATGTATAAACTTTCCATCTTTGAAAAGTACATTTGAACTGATTACAACATACTTAATAGAACCATTTTTACATTTCAATCTTGCAGGAAAATCCCGTATGGTTTCTTTGGCGGTAAGGCGGTTAAGAATTTCTTCGATTACTGCTGCATCCTTATGGAAATCACTGATCGGATGGCCAATATATTCTTCTTTGTCATAACCCAATAGATCTAATTCTGCTTGGTTTGCCCAAATAATAATCCCGCTCTCATCCACCCAATGTAATGGGACAGAACCATTTTCAATAAAGTCGGAGAGTTCAGCAACGCGATTTCTAAGTTCATTATTTTCCTTTTCCAGAATTGCTAAATTATCAGATATATCAATCTTATTCATGCTGTACGTCTCTTTTTGTATTTAAAGATAAAGAATAACTGCACAATTTTGTACTAATAGTCATATAAATTAGCAATTAAGGAAGTTTGTGGAATTGCATTACGCTTCGTCCTTGGTGTTTTTAACCAAGCCTATTCCAGAGAAGAAAAAGATTAGACCAATAATTCCGACTACGATGAGCGTCGTATAGGCCGTACTCTTATTAACCAATTCATAGCCCGTATAAATCATTCCTACAACACCTAATAGCGTCAGTATCGTTCCGAAAATTCGTTTTACATTCATCTTTTTTTATTATAAGTGATTTTTTTTGAAATTTTATCTTACCAACATCATACTTCCACCCAGAATAGTAAACTGTTATGGATAGCAATTAAGATTACCCTTATTCGGTTGCTGTCTTTTGGTTGCTAGTCATGGTTTTTGTTTCGTATTGGTTTTGATGCATTTCTTATACAACAACTGATAAAGCAAAAGGTTCGAGTTTTAGAGATTAGTAAAAAAGTAAATAGGTAATAAGGAGAGAAGATCCTAGTTGCTATACTTATTTGTCCTTAAATCTCAGGTAATAACTCAGTAAAAACAAATTGACTAGGACAGCAAAAGCGTTTGAAATAATAATCGGTAATTCATTCTTTATTATTCCATACCACACCCATAAGGATAAGCCCGTTATCAGGATAATGATCATGGGCAAAGAAAGGTCTTCAACGGTTTTTTCCTTTATCACTTTTAAAAGCTGAGGCAACATGGATATTGATGTTAAAATTCCGGCAGTGATTCCGATTATATTTTCTAGGATCATAATTTTTATTTTTATAAAGTGCGTGAATATCCATTTTCTTTATGTTCGCTTTCGTATTTGTACCGTATGTTGAAATTAAATACGGGTTTTAGGACGCATTGTTGAAAATAAGAAGTAATAGATATTAATTTTGATATTCGGTTCATCACCGTGCTATTAATTTGGTATATAAAAGGGTTTCAGCTTTGAACAGGCTGTGACCCTATTTTTTTGCGAAACTATCTTGCTATAGAAATATGATGGTTTTCAAAAAGATTTACCAGGTAGAGCAACATGTAGAGTTATGTTTTACTTAAAATAAAATTCATGCTTCTCAGTGAAAATTATACAACTGACTGGAATTGCTTACGCTATCTTTCTGCACTAGGCAAAGTCTCGAATTCATCGGAAATTTGAATACAAATTCATTTGATCCCATCTTAATTATATTTCTTTTATCACTTTAGAACCTTTTTAGGATCATAAAAGTTCGATGAAGGTGAAATAAATTGGCAAAAGAAGCTTTGATCCCATGAGGTGTAAATTTTAACATATGAATGGCAAACGACTACGTTGTTTGATTGTTATTGAATTATAATCAACATACTATGAAAAATATTACCCTTGCGATTACTAATCTTGTGGCTTTATTAACTACGATCGTTATTAATTACTTATCAAATACCGGTTTCATAAATGGCAGAACAATGAAAATTGTTTCCGATGACTATCATAACTTTTTTACTCCCGCGTCGTTTGCTTTCTCTATCTGGGGACTGATTTATTTGCTTTTGATCGGTTTTGTTACGTATTCATTTTTCATATTGAAAGCAAAGAAAGAGAGCCAAATTATAGATCGGGTAGGAGCATGGTTTACGGTTTCATGCCTGTTAAATAGCATATGGGTTATTGCTTGGTTGACAGATTATATCGGAATTTCTGTAGTATTGATGATTTTGTTACTGCTAACGTTATTGAAGATTGTTGTGAATGTTAACGTAGCACTGACTAATCCTCCATTTCGTCTTGTCGCATTCGTTTGGTGGCCATTCTCGCTATATGCAGGGTGGATATCGGTTGCATTAATCGCAAACATAGCCGCTTATCTCGTTAAAATCGATTGGAATGGATGGAATATTTCACCGGTATACTGGACAATGATCATGGTAATTGTAGCGGGTATTGTTAATGTTTTTATGACCTGGAAGCGTAATATGCGCGAATATGCTTTAGTAGGAGTATGGGCATTAATAGCTGTAGCGGTTGCCAATAGAGATAACGGAACAGCTATCTTCCTTGTTAGCATGGGTACTGCAGCAGTTATTGCTACAAGTTGCTTGATTCATGGCATCAAAAACTTTCGCGGCTTTGGAAATGAAATTTAAATAGCAAGATTAAATCGTCAGCTTAAATTTTAGAACTGTAAGATAGCACTTTTCATGTCGTGATACAGAAGCACTTTCCAATGCTGCGCTTTTGCAAGTTTTTCCCATTCAGTACGTTGCTCCATAGCTTTCTTACCATCGAAATCGCTCTTAAATGCAATTGGATATTTTAAATAGCCTGCTGTTGGGAGGTTATCAGCACCGTAGAAAGCAATGCTTTCTTTGTCGCGAATTAAAAACACCTGATGAAAGGGTGTATGGCCGCCTGTCACTTCAAAAGAAATTTCTGAGCATATAATACCTTTATCTTCGTCCATCCAAACAATGGTGGCATTTTCGGTAATAAAATCCAAAATTTCAAAATCAAAAGAGGGATTATTGGTCTTACTTTTAGCAAAAAGATATTCTCTTTTCTGCATATAAATCTTTGCATCAGGAAAATTCAGAAACCATTCATTTCCTTGTGTATTGACTAAGCCAGCAATATGGTCTTTATGGAGATGTGACAATAAAATAGTTGTAATACATGAGGGATTGAAACCGAGGGCTAGTAGGTTATTAAGTATTACGGGAGATCCTTTATGATATCTCCCTAGCCCTGCATCCAGCAAAACAACATGATCCTCAACCTCAATAAGAAAAGGCTGGACAGCCATTTTAAGGCCTGTCGCGCTTGCTAATTCTTCCAAAGGAGTAAATACCTTGTTTTTGTCGACGCAGAAGTCACCATCTTTTAATACATGTATTTTCATATAACAGCAAAATACTTTTATTCAGGGATATTAGCAAGCAGAGAAATACAATATCGTGCTTATGTTTAATAAAAAATAGTTATTTTTGAATCAATCATGAATAGAAAAAGTAGCCTTCCTCCTCCAATAGCATAATGTCCTAGTAAAATAGATTGACATACTTTCGGCTGATAAGCCGTGTGCATCATTATGTCAAAAATTTAGATATTAACTATAAAAAGAAATACGCTCATTTCATGAAAAAATCATATTTACGCTTACACATTGCTGTTATATTAGCTGGTTTTACGGGAGTTTTCGGTAAACTAATATCCTTAAACGAGGGTTTATTAGTGTGGTACCGAGTGCTTTTATCAGCAATTATATTGTTCTTTGTTTTAAAGTTCTTTAAAAAAGATATCAAGCAGTCCATGCCCGAAAAACTTACTATAAGTTCTGTAGGCATGTTGATTACCATCCATTGGATATTTTTCTATGCCAGTATAAAATATGCAAACATATCAATCGGAGTGGTCTGTTACTGTTTGACAAGTTTATTTACAGCAATTTTCGAACCTCTGATCAACAAAAAACCTTTTTCAGTCCCACAGCTTTTATTAAGTTGCCTAACTTTATTAGGCATCAGTTTAATATTTCATTTTGATTCATCTTATCAGCTTGGGATATGGCTTGGAGTTATATCAGCCGCATTTGCAGCATTGTATACTGTATTTAATGAGCGGTTGGTAAAAAGCATGATAGCATCGTCATCAATTACTATCAAATGGTAGGAGGGACAATCGGTTTGGGAATACTATTACCATTTTATCTGTATTTTTTTCCAGTGACAACGTTGCTTCCTTCTACAACAGATCTACTCTACCTATTATTGCTAGCCGCTTTTTGTACCGTCACGTTGTATGTCCTGTTTGCGGAAGTTTTACGGGTAATACCTGCCTTTACGGTTAATTTAAGCTTCAATTTAGAACCTATTTATTCCATAATCTTAGCTTTTATATTTTTTAATGAGGGTAAAGAGGTCAATGCTTCGTTTTATTTAGGTTGTGCTTTTGTCATGTTATCTGTTATCTTACAGAGTGTATTTTCAAAACCAAAGCAGGTCTAAATGTAAAAGCCGATTGCAATTGTTGTAATCGGCTCTATTTTTGTGTTTTAGATTATTTCGTAACCTTTTGTGTGTCGGGCTATTCAGCTCAGTAAAGGCAACAACTTATTCCTGTATTCTTTTGATGGCATCTGAAATATCAAGTTCAACGTTGTTGTCATCAAAAAATGCATCTGCTACATCAGCGGAAGAAATCATAAAATATTTTTCATTTTTAGAATTAATAAAAGTTGTTTTCACCACATTAGCTCCATCTATCAGCAGATTTTCACTAAATGTAGGAGTAAGGTCGTAAGTGTCTTCGTTTAAAATATACAACATCGCTATAATTTTTAAGTTTACTAGAATAATAAAAAGACTTTTCCAACATGAAGTTGCTTATGATCCTGTATGTGGCAATTTAATGTTTATCCACACCGGATATGGGAATTCTAATACATCAAGCGGTAATATATGATGGAGTATCAGGTTATCCTTTGCTAAGTAGTTATCTACATCATCTTCAGCAGGGATTGCTACAACCTTAAAAATGGCATCTTTATCTGTCGAATTAATATCCGATTGCAATAGGCGTACATTATAATCGATCAGCCATCTCGCCAATTCATCCTTTCCGAATCTTTTGAGATATAATAACTCCTTATCAAAATTTAAGAGCTCTTCCTCTTCCTTATCAGGAAAAAAGTATTGAGGAATTTAGCGTAAAGAGATTTATCCTTATTTCGTAATGTGTAATTTTTGATAATTAATCGTTGCGGACTATAATCAAAGCTAAAAGTTTTAGGTTGTTCTAGAGCCTCATAATACTCCTGATAGTTGATAAGTCGACCTTCCAAATTCATTTTTTCCTCTTCCATATATGTATTATTTTATAATTGTCATCTATAAAACAAATAGGACAAGAAGTGGTTTGCTTTTTTCTTATCAATTTTTCTTATATATTATTATTCTTAATAATACTTCGCTTTCAAAAGTCATTTGAAGACGAAGTATTAAATTTTTTATAACGAGATTTTTACCTAATATCTTCTTTTTTATACGCGTTCTATATTTCGTAATGAACTATTATCTGTCCCATAAGTTATTAGTGTAGTTTAAATTAAAACTTAAGATCATGGCTAAAAAAAACAAAGATGGCGAAATGCCAAATGCGCACTTACATGAATTATTTGTAGATGAGTTGAAAGATATTCTGGGTGCGGAAAAGCAACTGCTTAAAGGTTTAAAAAAGTTAGCAGACGGAGCTCATAGTGATAGTTTAAAAGAAGCATTTAAAACGCACTATAAACAAACAGAAGGGCAGATTGAAAGATTAAAAGCGGTATTCTCGAGTCTGGATATGACCGCTCGTGGTAAAAAATGTAAAGCGATGGAAGGCCTATTAAACGAGGCTGATGAAATTTTGGAAGAATTCCAGGATAGCCCTGAAGTACTGGATGCTGCTTTGATCGCCGCTGCACAAAAGGTGGAGCATTACGAGATTGCAACCTACGGTTGTCTTGTTACTTATGCAAAATTGATGGAACACAGTGAAGCAGAAGATCTGTTAGCGGCTACATTAGCGGAGGAAAAGGATACAGATGTATTATTGACTGAAATTGCAATGAGCGAAGCTAATCTCGGAGCAGCAAAATAAATTGATCAAGAACAGGCCGGTATATACTACCGGCTTCTTTATTTTAAATCTAATATTACTTTACTATGGGAAATATATTATACACAATCGCCGTAATTTTGATAATTATTTGGGCGATCAGTTTTTTTGGAGGATTTTTTACTGGTGGGATTATTCATATTCTATTAGTTATTGCCATCATCGTTATTTTATTGCGTGTTATCCGAGGGGGTGTTTAATCCCCCTTTATAGCTGAATTTTAGATTTTTAGTGCTATGGGAAAACCCGATATTTACAAGGAGTTAAATAATGGTAGACAATTTTTAGCTTGGATATTACATGATGATTCAAAAATTGTTGAAATCAGAAGCCCGGTTATAGTGGATGGCTTAGTCGTAAATGTTGAAGTTGAGCGATATCATGAAAACAGAAAAATAGCGGTTTTAGAAATGGAGAATCTTTTAAATAAAGAATAGTATTGTTGGCTTTAAGTTGCTTATGCTCAGGTCTCTATCATAAATGTGTATTGCCGCTAGATGAATGAGGGCCAATTGAATACAGTTTTTTATGAGTTTGTAGAGGTTTCGCAGGATAAGCATATGAGATATGCGCCATACTATTTGTGGGTGGGAGTGGTTATTGTAAAAAATGTAGTTAATTAGCATAATTGCTAATCACTACATCAAAAATAGAGAGAATTACAATATAATTCCCCAATTCTTTTATCTTGCTACGCGTACATTGAATGCGTTAACACCTTTTTGACCGTTTTCTACTTCATAAGTAACACGCTCGTTTTCACGGATGTCATCTAGTAAACCTGTTGAATGTACAAATACATCTTGACCACCATTTGATGGTGTAATAAAACCGAAACCTTTGGTAACGTTAAAGAATTTTACTGTTCCTTCTTGCATTATATTATAGTTTTTATTAAAAATTATTTAATTCTGTGCCACCGTTCATGTCATAAGATATAACTTGATAACTTGCGGAAGTCGATCGATCTGCTAGCAAGAAAAGGATGTATGTATTAGTAAAGGTTGATTGGAATCAAGCTCTACAGAGTACTGCGCACTTTTTATGAATAACAAAAATCGGCAAGTGATGTGGTGAATGATCACGTAAGATACTTACTGGGACTAAATAACCACTACAATGCCCGATACTATCTCAAATATAAATATAAATAAACTATAATCAAATTATTTTTTTCAAAAGTTATCAGTTTTTATTTAAGGTAAAATTGAAAAATACATAAATTAAAAAGCGGAAGACTTACTTTTACCGATACAAATTGTTATTATCTTTACTTGGCGGAATGGAAATGTGAACTTACATTACTCCATGTTTTAGATGTCCAGTACAAGATCTATCATGTACATGGGGCATGGATAATACTTATTGATGTTGTATTTAACGGGCTGACTCTTGAACGATCACAGGACGCTTGAAGATAATTCTGTTACGAAGTGGTGGATTATATGTTTCTTAATGAAAATCTTTACAGATGAAAATACTATTGACAGGAGCCACGGGTTATATTGCTCAACGCTTACTTCCAGTCTTGCTTGACAAAAAACATCAAGTTGTATGCTGTGTTCGTGATGTGAATCGATTTGATAGGAGCAAATATGAAGGTTTTGATTTTGAACTGATAGAGGTCGAGTTTTTGAAGAATGATTTTTTGGATCAAATTCCGCAGGATATTGATGTCGCTTACTATCTGATGCATTCGATGTCATCCTCAGAAAACGATTTTACAGAGGCCGAACTTACTGTAGCTGCTAATTTTAAAGCAAGTATCGAACAAACAAATATTAAACAAGTTATTTTTTTAAGTGGTATTGTTAATAGCAAAGAGCTTTCAAAACACCTGCAATCACGTTTAAATGTTGAAGAACGTTTACAATCGCACCATTATGCTTTAACTACTTTAAGAGCTGGAATTATCGTAGGGTCGGGTAGTGCGAGTTTCGAGATCATAAGAGACTTGGTCGAGAAGCTACCGGTTATGATTGCTCCGAAATGGTTAAAAACAAGGTGCCAGCCAATTGGCATTCGTGATGTCATCTCATTTTTAGAAGGAGTGCTTATGAAGGAATTTACCTTTAATAGAACCTATGATATCGGTGGGCCTGATGTAATGACTTATAAGGACATGCTGCTCCGTTTCGCACAAGTGCGAAAACTTAAGCGCTGGATTATTACCGTTCCTGTCATGACACCCAAGTTATCTTCTTATTGGCTATATTTTGTTACCTCTACTTCGTTTCCATTAGCAAGTAGTTTAGTTGAGAGTATGCGGGTAGATGTAATAGCAAAACCCAATGATCTACAGGAAAAAATTAATGTAAAACCTATGCGTTATGAACAGGCTATTGAACTGGCCTTTGGTAAGATCGAACAAAATCAAGTCATATCGAGCTGGCGAGATGCACTGAATATAGAAAGGTATCCCAACAGCTTTGTTAAACTTATTGAAGTTCCGCAAGACGGGTGTTTTAAAGATGTCAGATCAATGAAAGTGGATGATGTGGATCTTGCCTTGCGTAATATTTGGTCAATAGGAGGTAAAACAGGATGGTATTATGCAGATTGGTTATGGGGTATTCGTGGATTTTTTGGATAAACTGGTTGGCGGGGTTGGTTTACAAAGAGGAAGAACAAATTCAGATACGTTGTCTACAGGCAGTGTCATTGATTTTTGGAGAGTAATTCTTGCAGATAAAAAAGAACGTAGACTACTGTTATATGCCGAAATGAAATTGCCAGGAGAGGCCTGGTTAGAATTTAAGATTGATCAAGATGATACGTTTACCCAAACAGCAACTTTCCGGCCATTGGTATATCCGGCAGATTGTACTGGTATTCTGTTTTACCTTTCCATGCTTTCATTTTTAAGGGTATGATGCAAAACATAGCAAAAAAAACGACTAAAAAGATGTAAAATTATGCTTTATATTTGTTTATGAACCTCTTAAATAAGATGTAAAGCTGGAATTTAACACCCCATATCATGAACTGGAAAAATAATATAACCAAACTATTAGACGTTGAGTATCCCATTATACAAGCACCAATGTTTGGTGTTACAACTCCAGCAATGGTAGCTGCGGCGACTAATGCAGATTGCTTAGGTACTCTTGCCTTGGGCGACCTGCCTGCTGAAAAATGTATTGAACATATTCGCGCAACAAAGCAGTTGACAAAAAATAACTTTGCGGTGAATATTTTTGTAAATGATATACCTGACTGACGGATGCGTTAAGAGAAAAATATACTGAAACCAAAGATTTTATTGAAAATATTGCACGTGAGCACCATCTCGATGTTCATCTGCCCAGCATTGAAGAAATACAGATCAATAGCTATCATGACCAAATTGATGCTCTTATTGCGGAAAAATGTAGGTTTGTAAGTTTCACTTTTGGTAATCTTGACGAACCAAGTATTTATAAGTTAAAAAATAATGGCACCCTGCTTCTGGGAACCTGTACATCTGTTAGCGAAGCGGTTATTTTAGAAAAATCTGGAGTTGATATTGTTTGTGTGCAGGGACTTGAGGCTGGCGGACATCGGGGTAGTTTTAGTAGCGATGACATACCTGCCATAGGAGGTTTATCTTTGTTACCTCAAGTTTATGATAGCGTCAATATACCGATTATTTATGCAGGCGGTATTTACAATGCCAAGACCTTACTGGCTACGCAACTCCTGGGAGCACAAGGTTTTCAACTCGGAAGCCTCCTCTTGGGATCTTCAGAAAGTGCGTTAGAACAATTTGAAAAACAGCGTTTAAGGGATGTCGATGAAACAGCTATTGCGCTTACTAAAAGTTTTTCGGGACGTTATGCACGAGGTATCAAAAATGTTTTTACAAATCTAGTAGATGAAGGACATATATTGCCTTATCCTTATCAGAATAAGTTAACCGGCGAACTGAGAAGAGTCGCAAAAGCGAACAATAATAGCCAGTTTGTTAGTATTTGGACAGGTCAATCTAATAATGGGTATAGTGGGAAATCTACAGCTGAAATTATTCAAAAGCTGATCACAGAAGTGGAGAATTTGTATAGCATTAAAGAGGATAGAAAATAAGGAACTACGATTTCTGATCGTGTTCCTTAAAGATCAAGACAGAAGAATACATTATTCAGCATTCTCAAATATAATCTCAAATGTTGTTCCTTTTCCTACAGCACTTTCAACTCGAATATCCGCTCCTAATCGATCAATAATTCTTTTTACAATAGAAAGTCCGATTCCAGAACCATCATATCCTGAGGAGTTTGAAAGTCTTTGAAAGATATCAAAAATATTATTTTCTTTCTGAAGATCCATTCCAATACCGTTATCTACAATAAAGTAGGTTACCATCGTTCCAGATTGTGTACTGTATACTTCAACTTTTGGGTTTTCTTGCTTGCTGCTGTACTTAACCGCATTTCCGATAATATTTAAAAAAAGTTGATAGATCAGAGTTCGCTCGCCTCGTATAGGAATAATTTCCCCCATTTTAAAATCCAGACCATCAACACCGTATTGATTTTTCGCAATCTCAGTAATGGAAAGGATATTGCTTTTGGATCCAAGATTTCAAGGTTTAATGCAACCGAATTCGATTTAGATAATTCATGAACCTTATCGATCATTTCGGTAATAAGCGCTGATGCATCTAATATATTGTTCGCCAGTTTCAGTAAAAGCTCCCTTGGAATATCATTTTTCATCAATAACATCTGTGCTCCCAGTTTGATGGATGACAACGGATTTTTAAGGTCGTGTGTCAGTGTATAGCTGAAAGTATCGAGCGCATTATTAGAACGGACAAGATCTTTGTTAAGTTGTTCTATTTCGGCATTCCTTTTGGCAATTGCTTGTTGAATAAGGAAAACAATACGCTCTAGGAATGATATCTCGATCTTAAGCCATGGTGAAGATGTATTGCCCGTTATTTGTTTCCATGCATCAAAAGAAGTTCTTGGAGAAGGAAAGCTTATTTTTTTGTTGCATCGTACTGAAGATGCTTTTCAGGTTTTCCAGCCCATATCTCTTCTATTAAGCGCTCTTTGCGGAACAGGTATATTTTCCAATCTGATTGTGGTAATATCTCTGCAGCCATCACGCCAGGAAGTTGGTTTATACCACTGCTGAATTTATATTGATTGCTGGAAATTATTCCAATGTCATTTTTTATGAAATTATGGATTTCCTGCAACTGATTTCTGTCGGGAATTATGCCGAAAGATTTTTCATTTTTAGCATATTTTAAATACAGTCCATCAGCATTCATGATGTGCATGATCTTCTCGCCAAACCTTTCAAGAACATCATGTGTATCTCTGTTTATTAAAAGATCACCTTTTAGATCTTTCTCTAGAATATGCATTGTATTCTGCAATTCTATATCTTTTTTTAATAAATTAGAAATATGATGATTCGTAGCAAATTGGGTCAAAAAAGTACAAAGATGTCTCTGTGCAAGATCCACATGTAGCGGTGTATTATTCTGACAGGTAACCAGTCCCCATAATTTGCCATCTTTTATAATAGAGAAGCTTGCACTAGCGCTAACTTTAGAATTTCTTAAATATTGGAGATGGATCGGAGAGAGCGCTCTAATGCTCGTTTTTGTTAAATCGATATCTGCTCGATCATTACTGATGATTTTATGTGTAGCTCCATCTATATCTGCTGTATGTCTGGCAAGAAAGATGGTGTACAATTCGCGGGCCTGCTTGGGTATATCAAATTCAGGATAGCGATAGCCTAACAGTGAATGTATGTTTTCCGATTTTGATTCTGCAATAACCTTCCCACTGCTGTCTTCCAAAAATTGATAGACCATTACCCGGTCATAATTAATAATCTGGCGTATGATATTCGTAAGCGATTTCCAAATGTCTGTTTTATTTTCTTCTAAATATTTAGCATAATAATACAATCGATTAGGTTTTAACTGATTTTTATTGCAAATCTCCGCTTCCACATAGTTATGATCATTATAGCGATAAATACTTAAATCATAATTTTCATTATTGATGATTATTTTTTCTGTAAATCTGTAAAAAATGGAGGTATTGAAACTATCTTCTATTGTTTCAAAGTCTAATTTGTCATTGCCCGTGAGTGCAGCTAGAATGATATCAATATTTAGATCTAAATATTTTTCTAAAGGAGTATTAGTTAGTAAAGAAACATTTTCACTAGCAGCTATGCATCTTTTATTGTTATTGAATACAAATAGAAAACCGAGATCTTGGATCAGACCACATAGTGTAATTTTCTCATCTTCACAATCTAAAAATTCCATAAGAGCTATTAAAAACGTTCAATAATATATTATTGTTATTTTGATGTAATATCGAGGAGGAATTAGATTTTTTTACAAGCTTATTCTTTCAGAATATTATTTCAATCAGAAACAGAGAGTAAATTTAAGAAATAAAAATGAAATCATTTTAAGCGTCACCCTGCTCGTACTGCTATAATACGAATTAAAACGTGCGGTAAAGGTATAAATACGTATATTTCACTAATTTTTTATTTATAGTTCTACAATAAATATATTCATGATATTTTTGACCAGCAGAACATAGCATAGCAGTTTTTTTGACATTGACCGTTTATATTATTTGCTTAATAAGCGTTAGCTTTTGAACTTTTACTATAGCATAATAGCAAATTTTTGACACATCTACCTGCGCGACCATCAGCTACTTTCGTATTTTATTTTGTAATGAATGAATTTTAATCATAACCATCTACTAAAAGCCCTAGTGGACACTGCACCATCTGGAATTTGTATTCTCAATTCGGACGGTTTTATCGCCGAATTAGCCAATGAGAAGTTTCTGCAGATCGCAGGTAGAAGGGAAGAGGATTTAATCGGTAAATCTTACTGGGAAACCTTTTCAGAAGTGAGGGAGCAATATGAGGATATTTTATGTCATGTCGTTTCCAATAATAAAGCCTATCATGCCGATCAAGTACCAATGATTCTTATGCGCAACGGTAAGCAGGAGCTTATTTATGTAACATTTGTTTATGCACCGATGGTAGATCTTGACGGTAAAGTGCATAAGGTAGCGATCTGGGTTCAGGAAAATACGAAAGAGGTAATGGAACGTGAAAAAGATACCGCTTTTAATAATGCAATGAAAATAGATCGTGACCGTCTGCACGATTATTTCCTTCAGGCACCTGTTGGGATTAGTGTCATGACTGGCGAGAATCTATTAATAGAATTTGTAAATCCCAATTATCAGGCCATGTTGCTAGGCCGCTCACTTGTTGGCCGCCCGTTTTTTGAATCTCTTCCCGAAATAGTTGATACCGATATTGCACAAGCTTTAACCGATGTTTTTAAAACAGGCCTTCCTGTTTCTTTTCGTGATCGCTTAGTCGCTATTTCAAAAGAAGAAGATGGACCGACAATAGACCGTTATTTCGATTTTAGTTATGTTCCCCGGTTTGATTCTAACGCACAAGTGGACGGGGTTTTTAATTTTGCTTTCGAAGTGACCGCGTTCGTTCACAGCAGAAGAAAAGCGCGGCAGGAAAGTAACAACATGGCACAGATACTGGATATGCTACCCGCTTCTGTAGTCGTGATCCGGGGATTTGATCTTGTTGTAGAAATGATTAATGACTCTAATCTTGCCTATTGGAAGAAAACAAGAGAAGAAGTCATCGGTAAACCCTTTCTTGAAATCCTTCCTGATCTTGCCGACCAACCTTTTGCAAGTCAGCTTCGTCAGGTCATGGAAACAGGGCAGGTGATCGATGTGAAGGAAAGTCCGGTTATTTTTACAAACGCTGATGGATCGATCAGAGAAACCTATGTAGATTATACCTATCAACCCTTATCAGATCTAGATGGAAATAGAAATGGTGTACTGGTGATGTCTTTCGAAATTACGGACCGCGTTCACGCAAGAAAGCTATTGGAGCAATATGCAAACGAGCTTACAGCAACAAATGAACTGCTTGCCCAAAGTGAATCCAGATTTAAGTTTCTCATTCAAGAGGCGCCCGTGGCAATTGGTGTCCTTCAGGGTAAAACACTGATTGTGGAGACCGCTAATGATAAAATACTTGAAGTCTGGGGTAAGACCAGAGAAATTGTGGGCCTCCCATTGGCGTCGGCATTACCTGAACTTGATGGTCAGCCTTTTCTTGAAATATTGGATGATGTATTTGCAACAAAAGAACCATTCTATGCCAATGAAATACCAGCATTGCTTGAACATGGAGGGAAATTAAAACAATTATTTTTTAATGTCGTCTACCAGCCTATTTTTGATCAGCATGATAACGTTTCTGATATTGTAATTGTAGCAGTTGATGTAACCGAGCAGGTAAATTCACGAAAATCATTAGAGATCAGCGAACAGCATTTTCGCAAGTTATCTGATCTTGTTCCTGTTAAAATATCCAATGCACTTCCAAACGGAGAAGTAACTTTTTTCAATCAGGGATGGCTTGATTTTTCAGGACTTAGTTTCGAAGACCTCCGTGATTTTGGTTATTTTCAGATGATACACCCGGATGAAATAGAGAATTTTCAAAAAGGGCTCTTACAAGCATCCAAAACCGGAGTTCCCTTTATTTCAGAGATGCGGTTTAAGAATAAAGATGGCCAGTATATCTGGCATATTAACGTTGCTTCTCCTGTGCTTGATGCGCAGGGAGAGTTAATCATGTGGGTCGGTTCTACAACAGATATTCAGTCAATCAAAGAAGAAGAGCAACGTAAAAATGATTTTATTGGTATGGTTTCCCATGAATTAAAAACCCCGCTTACATCCTTAAACGGTTATCTCCAGATCTTACAGTTGAAGTTAAAGCAGGATGATGGTTTAGCATTCGCGGAGCATGCGCTTGAACGTTCACTAAAACAAGTTCGGCTGATGACTTCCTTGACAAATGGTTTCTTAAACGTATCACGTCTGGAATCTGGAAAGATGCACATCGAAAAATCTACATTTGATCTTCGTGGATTATTTAAGGAAACCTGTGATGAATATCGCATTCTATTTCCGAATAATAAAATCACAGCCAAATTGAGTGACGAAGAAATTCCAGTTTATGCCGACCGACAGAAAATAGCACAGGTATTTAACAATCTGATCGGAAATGCAGTCAAGTATTCACCAGCAGCTAGTGATATTTGGGTAACTGTTGAGCAAATTGGTACAAGGGCACGGGTTATGGTATCTGACCAGGGCATCGGCATAAAACAAGAAGATTTATCAAGGCTTTTTGAGAGATATTACCGAGTGGGCAATACGACTGTTTCTGGATTCGGTATTGGGTTATATCTAAGCATGGAAATTATTGAGCGCCATGGAGGCAAGATCTGGGCAGAAAGTGAATTAGGAAAAGGTTCTAAATTCTTTTTTGAACTGAATATATATCAAAATTGATAAAAAAGATCATTTTACGATCTTCCAAACAGCTATAGACAATAATTTTTTATTAAGGATTTAAAAACAGAAGGTATTCAACAGAACAATGACAGGAGCTATGCACAGTGCAATGAAATCGAATCAATTTCCTTAAATCTATAGCTGTTTACTAAATAGCCATTTCTGAAGTTCATCTGTTAGTAAATAAGGGATTACAATGTTGTTATGATCGAGATTTTTAAATGTTGTGAAGACAAGCTTGGCATTACCATCTAATTTTTTGTATAATATTTCGCTTCCGCTGTATGGATTACTTGTGTCTTTTTCTCCATGAATTAGCCAAATATCCTTATGCTTTAGTTTATCAAGGTTTGATAAGTCAGGAACAGCGGCTATAGAAACTATTGCTGCAAATTTTTCAGGGGCTAGGTTGATCAAATTTTGAGCTGTTGATGCGCCCATAGAGTAGCCAATTAGATAAATTCGATTCAAGTCAATATTGGGATGTTCCTTTTCTAGTTTTTTAATCAGTATCAAAATTTGAATAGCATCTTTTGATGGACTAGCTGTCAGCATCCCTTCCGCATTCTGCGAATAGTAGATGATCGCTGTTCAAATTGAGGTGCTAACACAAAGCAATTAAATTTGTCAAATATATCATCCCTTACCCAAGTTCGTGCTAAATGTTCCAATTGATTTCTGTTATCATTGCCTTGTCTTGAAGAATTATGAAATGTAATTACAAGCGGATATTTTTTAGTTGTAGTAAAGTTCTTCGGAAAAAGGAATCGATAGGGGATTTTAGTACTTTCATTTGTAAATACTTTTTTTGAAATATATCTACGGGTAATGCGCTTAGTATATTTCTAGTCTCTGTAAACATGGTGCTATCAATAGACATTTCGTTATATAAATGTGTTTGCGCATGGGAAAAATTGCAAATAAATATACTGAAAAAAAAGATGATTTGCAGTTGGATTCTGTTGTTATACATTTAGTTTTCTATTTCGGTTGACTAAATTACATTTTTTTATTAATCTGAATATATCAGATTTTGTTTACAAGCAGCTTAATCAACCTGACGATAGTTGGTTACGATCAAAAGACATACTCCTTCAAAACGATTATTGGAATTGGAGTGCAATGAGGGTATGAAAGGTACTTTAAAATATTGAAGTGTAAACAAGTGAACCTGATCAAATCGTAAATGGGATAAAACGTATTGTAAATATCTTCTTGTTTTATCGTTTCATACATTAATTTAGTCCTTATTAAGGATTATTTCTGACCTAGTAACAATAAATTACCAAAAGTT
>NZ_ASZT02000038.1:0-39333 GCF_001006065.1 Sphingobacterium sp. IITKGP-BTPF85 | reverse complement strand
AAATATTCTGGCTGAAACTCATTGCACTTAGCAAAACTGATGAAATGGAAGAAATAGGCATGAGCCTGCTTTGTTACGATGTCTATTTCCATGGTTTTCCAGTTTATGTTCATTAAATTCCGGCAGAAATCTTTTCGATACCGATAGGACAAAAACTCAGGCTGATCTCCTCAAGATCGCTCAGCGAAGGGCGCCTGCGTTGCATGGGTAATTGCCGCTCTGTTGATATTTCTCTTAAAACTCCCAATATTCTTTCGTAATTTGCTAATAGGTTGTTAATTCTAAATCGTTTTGTCGTAAAAACAGTTTACTGATTATCAGAGTAATGAACAACTTATTTATAGCCCTAAATCATAATGCACAACGGGTTTATTAATAGAAAGAGTAGTATTTATTTTTAGACCTGATTCTAAAGAGCAATCAAAAGAATCAGGTTTTTTGCTTTTCAACGATACAATTTTACAAACGATAACAAACATTTGTGTCTACATTTTATAACTAATAATAATAAGATTTAGTGAAGAAAGATAATAGATAATTTTCCCTTCTGACTTTTGACAGAGAATTGTCAAATAAATAAAAATAGCGAATTAAACGTAAGTTTAATTTTAACTTAGACGTGCGCTATGTTAGCGTTTGAGATTATGGATCGTCGAATTACATTTTTTACTTTAAAGGAGTTTGTTGCCGAGCAGATGAACAAACAACAGTATGAGGGGTTTACTATCTGTCATTTGCAGAAAAGTAATATGACTGATATTCGTTCATACGAGCCTATGCGTACCGATAGCTTTGGCATGAGTATTATCCTAAAAGGAACGCTCAGTATGCGGATTGGTTTTTCGGAACAGGAAATCCACGAAAACATGGCTTTTTTACATTCACCGACAACAATTATTGAATTTTTGGAAATGAATGATGACTTAGAAATGATCAGTTTTATGTTTTCCTTAGATTTTGCGAAAAAAATAGGTATGTTTTTTCAAGGCAAATCCTCATTAGACTTTCTATTCGACAATTATTTAAAAGTATTTTCTTTACGCGAACCTGTAGTTAAGCGATTTGTAGTTTATCTTGAACATTTAAGAGAGGTAAATCTAAGTCCCACACCAACCAAACATCAGGCAGAAATTATTAAAAGTACTTTCGCATTGCTCAACTATGAAATAGAATCCGAACTTATGGATCATGTTATCGGCCAGGTGGTACTTAGTGGCCGCAAAGAAAAATTATGCTTGGATTTCATTACTCTGGTTGTAGATCAATTTCATACTCACCGTTCTGTTCAGCACTATGCGGATTGCTTATTTGTGAGTCGAAAATACCTCAGCAGGGTTATAAAAGAAGTTACAGGGTTAAGCCCGCTGCAGATTATTGAACAAACGTTGATGGCTGAAGTGACAGCTAAATTACGGTCTAATTTTTACTCAATCTCAGATATCATGCAACAATTGAATTTTAGTGATTTACCTACTTTTAGCAAATTCTTTAAAAAGAATACAGGTCAATCCCCGATTCTGTATCGTAAAGAATTATTAACTTAAATTTATCCCGAACTAATTTAGTGTCTTTTTGACAAGTTAAAGCTCCCTTTAGACTTTTTAACCGATTTAGTCAGATATATATTTGTATTAATTGTACATGAGGAGAAAAGATGGGGTCTGAAGTCCAATATTTTAGTGACTAACCCTTCTTTTCGAATCTTTAAATATAGCGAGAACATAATATATTTTAAATGAATCGGAAATTAGTTGTTCAATCAACATTGCTAGGCTTAAGCCTAGGATTCCTAACAAGTTGTGGTCAAAACCAAACCAGGGAGGGGAGGCACCCGCAGCCTTAGAAGTTCCAGTGATGATACTTCAAGAAGAAAATGGAATATTAACAAAAACTTATGCAAGCAGCATTGAAGGAGTTGTAAATGTTGAAATCCGTCCACAAGTTTCCGGTTATCTGGCTAAGATCTTTGTTGATGAAGGTGCATTTGTCCGGGCTGGGCAGACTTTATTTCAAGTGGATGATCGTACCTATAAAGAGCAGTATAAAAATGCGCAAGCATCTATTTTAGCAGCTAAAGCGAATCTGTCCAATGTTAAAATAGATTTAGATAGGAAAAAAGAATTAGTAAGTAATAAACTCGTATCTAATCTACAGGTTGACCAAGCACAGGCAACGTACGAAGGTGCCCAAGCGGCTTTAGCGCAGGCAAATGCCGTTTTTGAAACAGCGAAAATTAACCTTGAATTCTGTACAATCAAAGCTCCGGTCAGTGGCACTATAGGTCGTATTCCTTATCGATTAGGAAGTCTCATTAATCCTGCTGCAGTCGAGCCCTTAACGCTCTTATCAGATACGCATGCCGTATTTGCATATTTCTCAATGAGTGAAAACGATTTTGTTAATTTTCAGGCAGCATTACCGGGAAACTCTGTTGCTGAAAAGTTGAAGCAAGCCGCTCCCGTAACTTTAAAAACAGCTAATGGACAGGACTTTCCACATTTAGGAAAATTGATGCTATTGAAGGTCAATTCGACAAGAATACAGGTTCGATCAGTCTTCGGGCAAAATTTGAAAACCCGCAAGGACAATTACGAACAGGTAACACAGGGAAAATAGCATTAGATCAACATATCGAACAGATTGTTGTGGTTCCGATCACAGCAACTACAGCCATACAAGATAAAATTTATGTCTTTACGATCAGTAAAGAAGGAAAGGCGGTACAGACGCCAATTGAAGTAAGCGGTAAACAAGAATCTCAATACTTCGTCAAATCAGGTGTTACAGCAGGTGATCAGATAATTACAAATGGACTTAGTTTCCTTCAGAATGGTATGCCTGTTAAGGTGAAATCCGCAACCACAGTAAAAGATAGCGTGAATAAATCTTAACAACCATTTATCCTTAGTCATTATGTTAAAAAAAATAATTAAAAGGCCAGTATTGGCTACAGTTATATCCATATTGCTGGTTATTCTGGGAGTCGTGGCTATGCTCGGTTTACCCATTACCAAATTTCCTGAAATCGCCCCACCAAGTGTGACCGTAATGGCGACTTACCCAGGTGCCTCTGCCGAAGTAATTGCAAAGGCAGTAGCACCTCCATTAGAAAATGCCATCAATGGTGTAGAAAATATGGACTTTCTTACTTCTACATCCAGTAATGACGGTAGTTTGATGATTACTGTTGTTTTTAAATTAGGAACAGATCCGGATCAGGCCGCAGTAAACGTACAGAACCGAGTATCGCAAGCAACCAGTATGTTACCTGCAGAGGTTAATCAGATCGGTGTAAGCACACTAAAAAGACAGAATAGTATGGTGGCCATGGTAACGCTATACTCCGATGATAATAAATCAGACGAACTTTTTATAGAGAATTATGCTAAGATTAATATTGTTCCAGAGCTAAAGCGTATTACAGGAGTCGGTGATGCACAGGTATTCGGTAACAAAGATTACTCGATGCGCGTTTGGCTCAATCCTGCTCAGATGGCTTCCTATGATATCACGCCTCAAGAAGTGTCTGCTGCGATCCAGACTCAGAATATTGAAGCTGCTCCAGGAAGATTTGGAGAGAGTACCAAGGAAGCTGTAGAATATGTAATCCGATATAAAGGAAAGCTGGCTGAAGCAGCCGATTACGAAAATATTATCATACGCGCAAATGCAGATGGTTCCGTGTTGCGTCTGCAGGATGTGGCTAAAGTTGAGTTTGGGTCGTACACCAATACGGTTGCCACAGCGTATAATAAGAAGCCGGCGATTATGATTGCCCTTTATCAGACAGCAGGTTCAAATGCCAATGCAGTCGAGATAGAGATGCAGGAACGTTTACAGGAGCTTTCAAAATCGTTTCCCGCAGGTATTAAATATACTACGCCGTACTCTTCGAAGGAATCTTTAGATCAGTCTGTTGCTCAAGTTATCACCACCTTGCTAGAAGCTTTTGTACTCGTTTTTATTGTTGTATTTATCTTTCTACAGGATTTTAGATCGACATTAATTCCAGCGATTGCAGTTCCGGTTTCTATTGTTGGTACATTTTTCTTTATGCAACTGTTTGGATTTTCGATCAATCTACTGACCCTTTTTGCACTCGTACTTGCGATTGGGATCGTTGTCGATGATGCCATCGTTGTCGTAGAAGCAGTACATGCTAAAATGGAGAAGAAAAAGTTAAATGCAAAAGCGGCGACAATGTCTGCAATGAGTGAGATCACAGGTGCTATTATATCCATTACGCTTGTGATGTCGGCAGTATTTATACCCGTTGCTTTTATGGAAGGCCCTACAGGTGTGTTTTATCAGCAATTTGCTTTGACCTTGGCAATGGCGATTCTGATCTCAGCAGTTAATGCACTAACCTTAAGTCCTGCATTATGTGCGTTATTATTAAAATCGCACGATGGGCATCATGAGGAGAAGAAAACAAATTTTAAAGAACGTTTTTTCGCAGGATTTAATGCAGCTTTTAATAAACTGACATTTCGTTACGGTAAATCTGTCCTTTTCTTAATAAAACGTAAAACTGTGGCATTCTCAGGACTGGCAGTGCTATTGGTATTGTTTGTATGGATGTTCCGTACCACACCGACAGGTTTTATACCCGATGAGGATCAGAGTTTTTTAATGGCCATGGTCAATACGCCACCAGGTGCATCTTTAGATCGGACAACTAAAGCCATAACCGATGCAGAATTAGAAATTCAGAAACATCCTTCTGTAGAATCGGTGATCAGTATTTCGGGTTTAAATATGATGAGTTTTAGTACTTCATCTTCTGCAGGGGTATTGATGATCCGCTTGAAACCACTCAAAGAAAGGGGAGAAGTTAAAGATATCAATCAAATTTTAGTTACTCTTCAAGGACAGTTACAAGGAAATCAAAGTGCAAACTTCTTTGTATTGGGTATGCCGACTGTATCGGGTTTTGGTAATACTTCTGGATTAGAAGTTGTTTTACAAGATAAGACCGCTGGCAGTTTAAGTAAATTCAGTGAAACGGCCAATGGATATATGGGCGCATTGATGCAACGACCCGAGATCGCATTTGCCTTTACCACATTTAATGCATCCTATCCACAGTATGAAATGGTTGTTGACGAAATGAAGGCCAAACAGCTTCACGTGAATGTCTCCGATTTAATGACCTTGATGCAAGGATATTACGGAAGTATGCAAGCATCCGATTTCAATCGTTTTGGAAAGTATTACCGTGTTGTCATCCAGGCATCTCCTGAGTTTAGGTCAGATCCTTCCTCTTTAGATGGAATTATGCTTAAAAATCAATTGGGCCAGATGGTACCGATTAACAGTTTAGTACAATTAAAACCTGTATCTGGTCCAGAAACAGTAGAGCATTTTAATTTATTTAATGCCATTAACATTACCGCGATGCCAAAACCTGGGTATAGTACTGGTCAGGCGATGCAAGCTATAGATGAAGTTAGTGCCACTTTTTTACCCAATGGTTTTGCGCATGATTGGAAAGGAATGAGCCGTGAAGAAAAATCATCCAGTGGCCAGACTGCTGCTATTTTTGGATTATGTATTGTTTTTATATACTTCTTGTTATCAGCTCAATATGAAAGTTATATTCTGCCATGGGCAGTTTTGATCAGCATCCCCTGTGGTCTCTTGGGCGTATTTGTAGGAATTGGTTTTGCAGGTCTATCCAACAACATCTATGTACAGGTTGCTTTGGTTATGTTGATCGGACTACTGGCCAAAAATTCTATTTTGATTATTGAGTTTGCTATTCAGCGCAGACGCGCAGGAAAGAGTATCGTAGCCGCCGCTGTTGAAGGTGCAAAGGCAAGACTTAGACCGATTTTGATGACTTCACTCGCGTTTATAGCAGGTTTGATGCCGTTGTTGTTTGCAGTAGGGCCTTCGGCGATCGGGAACCATTCCATCGGTTATGCCGCAGTATTTGGTATGCTTGCAGGAACTGTGTTCGGGGTGTTTTTAACACCGGTCTTGTTCGTCGTGTTTCAGTACCTGCAGGAACGTATGAGTGGAAAGCCTGCGGAAGAAAGCGATTGGGAGTATGAAGAAACAGAAGTTTCACATTAAAAGTAAATCAAATGTTAAGCATTAACATAAATATGAATAAAATAAATATGACTTGCCTGTGTCTCACTTTAATGGTAACGGCTGCCTGTAAGTCTGTGAAATATGTTCCTAACCCAGTAGCAGTACCTGCAACATTTACGCAGGATAATCGAGTCATTGAAAGTAATAGCAGTTCCATTGCATCACTGTCATATAAAGAGTTCTTTAGTGATCAGATTTTATTAGATCTTATCGATACCGCGCTTTTGAAAAACAATAATCTACAGGTGGCTATTAAACAGATTGATATCGCAACCGAATCTATGAAACAGGCAAAATGGGGTGATTTACCACAGATTGGATTGTCAGCAGGAACGGGAACGGTAACCAGACCATCTGATAATAGTATGAATGGTATGATGGCTGGTCAATTTATGGGAAAAAAATACATGGAGGATTACACAACTGCAGTAAATATTTCTTGGGAGGCTGATATATGGGGTAAGATCAAGGGACGTAAAGAGATGGCGCTGACCAGTTATTTACAGACTCAGGAAGCGAGCAAGGCGATTCAAACGCGTCTGGTTAGTACGGTCGCACAAGGGTATTACAACTTGTTGATGCTGGATTTACAAAAAGATATCAGCTTAAAAAATTTAAACTTGATTGATAATATTCTGCAGATGACACGCGTGCAACATACTTTGGGGCTTACAACGCTACTGGCAGTGCAACAACAGGAAGGAAATAGAGATCTCATTTTAAAATCTATCCCTGTGCTGGACGAACAGATTATCATTCAGGAAAATGCTTTGCAGGCATTGACAGGTCGTATGCCCGGTCATATAGAAAGAAAAACTTCTTTAGTCACTTTACAGGCAAAAGATCATCTAGCAACAGGTGTTCCTGCTATGATGCTCGCTTTACGTCCGGATATAAGAACTGCAGAACTGGAAGTCCAAAAGTCATTCGCACAGGTGCATGTTTCTAAAGTAAGCATGTACCCGAGTTTAAATATTACAGCACAAGGAGGATTAAATGCCTTTAAAGCAAGTGATTGGTTCAATATCCCAGGTTCGTTATTTGGAGCCTTAACGGGTTCACTGACGCAACCAATAGTACAAGGTCGACAGCTAAAGACAGCTTTCAATCAGGCCAAAATAGCAAGTGCACAGGCGGAAATTCAGTTTAAAGAAAGTGTACTACAGGCAGTAGGTGAAGTATCCAATATTCTAGCCAGTATGGCATCTTTAAAAGAGCAGGAAGAAATATCACGCGGTCTGGTTGCCCGCAATCAGGAGATGATTCGAAATGCCGATATTCTCTTTAAGAATGATATGGCAACATATTTAGAGGTGATAGCAGCGCAGCAGAGTAAGTTGCAGGCCGAACTCGATAATGCAGCTATTAAGAGTCAACGACTCTATGCCGAAGTCAATTTATACCGTGCCTTAGGAGGGGGTAGACATTAAAAGAATAGTACGTGGTAAGTCTATTATATCTGTTTAACGAGTGTCCTAAGCCCTAGCGCTTAGGACATTTTTAACAGTGAAAAGATAATTAAATTTTATTTAAACACAACAAAATCAAGTAATAAGTGTTTAACGATGTACTCTGGTAGCTTAAGCCCAGAAAATCAATAATAACGAGAATTCTAATCCATTAATTTTAAATATCACTTAAATACAACAAAATGAAACAACAAGTGAATGAAGCAAAAGGTAAGCTGGGAATATTAATTCCGGGTTTGGGTGCAGTAGCCACCACATTGATCGCAGGTGTCGCAGGTATCAATAAGGGGTATTCAAAACCCATAGGTTCAGTATCACAATTGAGCCGCATTCGTTTAGGAAAACGTACAGAAGATCGAAATCCTTTGATTAAGGACTTCGTACCCTTGGCAAAATTAGAAGATATTGTGTTTGGAGGATGGGATGTATATGCCGATAATGTCTTTGAAGCAGCTTCAAAAGCACGTGTTTTAGAACCTTATCAATTGGAGCAAGTACGGGTGGAGTTGGAGCAAATTAAACCTATGAAGGCTGTTTTTGATCGTAATTTTGTTAAGAATCTAGATGGACAGCATATTAAAGAGGGACTTACACGAAGAGCTTTGGCCGATGCTGTACAAGAAGATATCCAGAACTTTAAAAAAGAAAATAACTGTGACCGTATCGTAGTACTTTGGTGTGGCTCAACTGAAAAATATATTGAAGGAAATGCTATTTTTGATAGTCTGAAAAATTTTGAAGATGCTTTGGATCAAAATGATCTGCGTATTCCACCTAGCATGATTTATGCATATGCAGCTTTAAAGCAGGGCGCACCTTATGTTAATGGAGCACCAAATTTAAGTTGTGACGTTCCTGCCATTGTGGAGTTAGCACAGTTGATGCAAGTAGCAATAGCGGGAAAAGATTTTAAAACAGGTCAGACTTTGATGAAAACAATTGTTGCTCCTGGTTTACAAGCTCGCGCATTAGGAGTTGAAGGCTGGTTCTCAACCAATATTTTAGGAAATAGAGATGGACTTGTATTAGACGATCCGGAAAATTTCAAAACAAAAGAAGTTTCCAAGCTAAGTGTGCTTGAAGAGATTTTGGATGCCAAGAAAAACCCAGAGTTGTACGGTAATCTATATCATAAAGTACGTATCAACTATTACCCGCCACATGGCGATAATAAAGAAAGCTGGGATAATATTGACATTTTTGGCTGGATGGGATACAAAATGCAGATAAAAATTAACTTTTTATGCCGTGACTCTATTCTGGCGGCGCCTGTAGCATTAGATCTAGCGTTATTCATAGATCTGGCACAGCGTGCAGGTATGTTCGGTATCCAAGAGTGGTTATCGTTCTATTTAAAATCTCCACAGACTGCTCCTGGCTTACCTCCAGAGCACGATATTTTTAAACAGCTCATCAAATTGCAAAACACGTTGCGCCATATGATGGGGGAAGATCTGATTACACACTTAGGTCTGGATTACTATCAAGAGCTAGTGGATAGCATGTAACACATTATACAATTTACAACACCCTTGAAGTATTTTTAAATACTTTAAGGGTTTTATCAATTAAGATGGAGTACGCAATTATAGCTGCCGGTGAAGGGCAGCGGTTAAAGAAGGAAGGTTTTAGGAAAGCAAAGCCTTTGTTGCCTTTGTTAGGTGTTCCGATGATCGAGAGACTGATCAATATTTTTGCAGCGCAGGGGGCCAGATCTGTTTTCATTATTATCAACGGAAAGAATAAAGAATTACATAAGTTTTTGGTCAAACATGAATTTAAAATTCCAATTCATTTGTTGATCAAAGATACCGTGAGTTCCTTACATAGTTTTGTTGCTCTGCAAGAAGCATTTCCCCATTGGGATTCCTGCTGTCTTACAACGACAGACACGGTGTTTGAACCGGATACCTTTGGCCAATATGTAGAGGCATTTCAAAAGGGAGATATGGACGGATTATTTGCTGTTACTCCTTTTGTTGATGACGAAAGTCCTTTATATGTGACCGTAAATAGCGATAATAGAATTGTTTGTTTTTCGGATAACAAATATCCGCAGGCAGCATTCGTATCGGGTGGTATTTATTGTTTACGAAAGAAGGCCATGCAGGCAGCCGTTGAATCCTTAGCCGCAGGCAATCAGCGCATGCGAAATTATCAGCGATTTCTTATCGATAAAGGATTTATGATCAAAGCGTATCCTTTTGCCAAAATTATTGATGTGGATCATCTACATGACAGGGAGACGGCTGAATATTTTTTAATGGAGCAAAAGAGCCAATCATGAGAGTATATGCAATACTAAGGAAAAATGATTTCTCGCCAAATCATGTTAATAATGATACAGCAATTTTTCAGGCAGTAATCGGATTACTGGAAAAAGAAGGTGTCAATATCACCCAGGTAACAGAAGATGATTTTCTTTCCCTGAAAGGTTATCAAAAAGAACCCATTATCACAATGGAAGATCCAAAGCATTAGTGCGTTATTTGCAAGAGCTGGAGCGTAACGGCGTTTTGATTATCAATTCATCATTTGGAATCCAGAGCTGCTATCGGACTATTATGACAGAAAAACTGTTAGAAAATGATGTGCCTTATCCAGCAAGTGTAGTTGTTAATACCCACGATGATATAGGAGAGCTGTTTGATCATTTTGGCTTACCGGGTATATGGATAAAAAGAGGAGATTTTCATGCCGTTCATAAGGAAGATGTCAGTTTTGTAAGCACCAAGGACGAAGCAAATAATATATTGGCAGAATATGCTTTGCGTGGTATAGACGACGCTGTCGTATCGCAACATTTATTTGGCGATTTGGTAAAGTTTTATGCAGTCTCTGGGACTGATTTTTTCTATTGGTTTCATCCTTATGATCTAAATCATCATAAATACGCCGCTTACGAGCAAATAAACGGTGCAACAGCACATTACCCTTTTGATAATGAGGCTTTAAAACAGGCTGCGGAACGAGCGGCTGAAGTTTTGGGAGTCACTATCTATGGTGGAGATGCTATCGTACAAACTGATGGAAGTTTTCATATTATAGATTTAAACGATTGGCCAAGCTTTGCGCCCTGCAGAGAACAGGCCGCAGAAGCAATAGCCACTCATATTTTTGGAAAATTTTCTGATTTATAGATCGGATGATCTTTAATGAAGAAGATAAAGATGATCGGAATTATGTCTAAATCAGAACATACATTATTTGAACAGTCACTCAAATCGAATGACACAGAAGAGCGAATCGATATTTGGTTTTACAGGCCGATAGGTTATCGTATCGCTAAGTTTTGTGCCCGAGTAGGAGTGACACCCAATGCCGTGACGATCACCAGTATATTTTTTGGTGTAGGAGCCGGGATTCTCTTTTATTACGGTGATCTATGGATCAATATCATCGGCATGCTCTTATTGGTATTTGCCAATTCTTTAGACAGTGCAGATGGACAGTTGGCCAGGATGACCGATAATAAAAGTCGATTTGGAAGAATTTTAGATGGATTTGCAGGTGATTTCTGGTTTGCGGCCATTCATATTGCTTTATGTTTACGCTGTATGAATGAAGGTTGGTCAGCCTGGATTTGGGTACCAGGTGTTTTAGCGGGAGTATCCCATGTATTTCAATCAGCAATGGCTGACTATTATCGCAATGTCCATTTGTATTTTATAAAGGGAAAAGCAGGTAGTGAACTAGATAATTCGAAAGAGCTTCAGGCAGAGTTGGACAAAATGAGCTGGAAGAAAGACTTCTTTCAAAAATTCGTACTGAACGGCTATAAGAATTATACCACCATGCAGGAGAATTTTTCGCCAAAACTGCAACAGTTATTGCAGATGGTTAAGCGTAAGTATGCCGACCAGATGCCAGCATCATTTGTCAACGCATTTCGTATCCGTAACCGACCATTGATGAAGTATACCAATATCGTACAGTTTAATACACGCGTACTGTTTTTATTTCTATGGATCTTTATTGATCAAGTCTGGTTATATTTCTTTTTTGACATGTTTATTTTAAATCCGATACTGATCTATATGTGTAAAAGACAGGAGCAAGTAAGTGCTCATTTCATCGATCAATTAGCGACAAATCAATATGATGAAAAACATATATAAGCTTATTTTCTTGATCATTGGAATAGCTACACTTGCTTATATGATTTTCAGTATTGGTCCAGTAAATATTTGGAACAATCTGTTGCAGACCGGGTGGTGGTTTGTGCCCATATTACTAAGTTGGTTGGTGATCTATGTAATGAATGCTTTTGCTTTTAAATCAATCATTGAAGAACCGAACTTTCCTGAAACGAAACTGCCCTTTATCAAAATTCTACAGTTGACAGTAAGTGGCTACAGCATTAATTATGTTACACCCTTTGTCGCTTTAGGCGGCGAACCTTACCGTATTATGGAATTGAAACCACATTTGGGAGAAGCAAAAGCGAGCTCCTCGGTGCTGCTGTACGGTATGGTACATATTTTATCGCATATTGTTTTTTGGCTGGTGTCCATCTTTTTGATTCTAGCAGTAGTGCCCTTAAGTGCGAGCATGCTTATTGTCTGCTTATTTATTTTATTCTTTGGACTCGGTATTTTTTGGTCCTTTTCAAAAATTTATAAACGGGGATTTACAGTCACTATCGTACGCTTTTTTCAAAAGATTCCATTTGTAGGTAAGTACGCGCGTACATTTTATGAAGATAAAAAACAGTACTCGAACATGTTGATCAGCAGATCCAAGATTTATATACACAGCGTAGACCACAATTTTTTGTAGCACTCTTTGGGAATTTTTCGCTCGGGTTGTCGGTTGTGCCGAACTTTATTTTATTGGAGTAGCACTGGGACTCGATATAAGTGTGATTCAGGCTTTTATTGTTAGTTCAGGATCTTCGCTTTTCGCTAACCTGATCTTTTTTCTGCCTATGCAGCTGGGTACACGTGAAGGAGGATTGGCAATGGCAGTCACAAGTATTGGTTTCCCCGCATCGGTAGGTATATTTATGGGATTGGCAACCCGTATTCGTGAAATTATTTGGATTGGTATAGGGTTGATTTGGATGAGTATAGTCCGTAAAGATTATAAATTAAGATGATGAAAATAACAGGTATAAAGGGATTATTATTTGATTACGGCGGAACATTGGATACCAATGGAAGACATTGGGCAGCTGTTTTTTGGGAATATTATCAATTTTATGGAGTAGCGACCGATAAGTCCGGTTTCTATGATGCATATGTATATGCTGAACGAAAAATGGCTACAAATCCTATTATAAAGCCACTTTTTAATTTTAAAGATGTGCTTTTAGCTAAGATAACAGCACAATTTGAATATTTAAATATGACCTCTCTGGTAGATAGTGTCGGATTGCAAATTGTTAATGCCTGCAATAAACTAGTAGAAGATTGCCTTGATCACGTTAGGCCATTACTTGATACTTTATCGAAACAATATAAAATGGTGATGGTATCTAATTTTTATGGAAATCTGGAACATGTTTTAGAGCATTATCAGTTGCTGCATTATTTTGAGGCCGTTGTCGAATCTGCACGAGTTGGAGTACGTAAGCCTAACCCTGAAATCTATACTTTAGGTGTTTCAGCTTTAGGTATACCTGCAAATGCCTGTCTGGTGATTGGAGATTCCTATACCAAAGATATGGAACCGGGAAAAGTGAACGGTTGTCAAACACTTTGGTTGAATGGAGAAGTTGGGAGGAACAACCGCTTCATTCAACTTCATCAGCAGACTATACCATAACAGATATAGCACAACTGAAGGAATTCTTGGTATAATTCCTTTTGTTGTATTTTGGAAATCTCCTTCACTGTTGGCTTTCTTGATTTCCGCCGACAGTGATTGGAGATTTTTATTTCGCTATTATTTTAGTGCTGGTAAAGGATTGAATCCTTCGGCACGAATTGACCAATTTCCATCCTTAGGGAATCCAGGATTTTTTGAGGATGAACCATCCCAACCACCGGCCATCATGGCAATTGCAGTTAGTAATCCACCATTTGATGGAAAATAGGGAAATGGACCACCTGTAGCTAAACCATGCTGGTCAAATTGAAAATTATTACTAGGGCGCAGTAGCAAATCGATCGCCAGTTCCGGATAGCCACAACGAGCAGCAGCCATAGTTAGCATGGGAAAGTCCCATCCCCATGTGCGATCAAAGTTCCAGGTTTCCATCACTTTTTTCAGTGTACGTTTGAATGTTTCTGGATCTACACCATCTCCTGGAAGCATGCCATAAGTACCAATTAGTCCAGGGTGTTCGTAATTATATTTTTTCCACATGTCTGGTATATTCTCATAAGTCTCATACAAGCCATTTTTTTGCGGTAGGGGGGCGAGTTTATCCTGTACATTATTCCATTTTTTATTTGTTGGCATGCCAAGTCGCTCGCGCCACTGTTGTGCTAAGCGTAGTCCAGTACGCCAATAACTTAATTCAAATGTCGGATTTTTGGTTACTAATGGATCAGAATTTTCCGATACTAAGTATAGAGGAGGACCTAAATCAAATTGATTTTTTGTTTTGTCATACGAAGCATAATCTGCCATAAAATCTGCAGTTGCAAATACCACATCTCTCCATTTCGTTAATGTTTCCTTGTTCGTATGCAATCGATAATCGAGTTCCGCAAAATAAATGGGATGGGGTTGTTGCCATACAAGTGTCGCATGAATTAAGTCTGGCCAGTCTCGATCGATATCACCAGTACACTTGGGCCAGCGTACTCCTTGATATCCTTGATTGAGTGCCCTTTCTGTTGATGTTTTTAAAAAATTTTGATATGTCGAAAGACTTTTATCCCACAATGCCCATCTGTTCCAGAGCGCATAATGTACGCCATGCCACCAAATCATTTCGAAATGGAAACGACCAAACCAGCCATTATTGACCAGACCACTTTCTTGTGGAGGTAAAGAGCCCGACTCATTCAGTCGCATCAGGTATTGCGATAGTACAATTCTCCGTTCCAACTCTTTCCATCGCTGATCTTTGCTCTCAGATAGATCGATAGCAGCTCCAGAATTCCAGAATGCTTTCCATGATTTTTCACTTTCTTCAAAAAGGTTTGAAGTGATGGGTATCTGAATATCGTTAGTTTGATTTGAATAGAGACAAGTGAAGGAAAGTTTTGCAGTATCTTTTGGTATAAGTTCAAAACGATGCATTTGTTTTGTCTTTATCATCTGAGCATCAGTCGCCCATTTAATGGAAGCGCTATAATGTGTGCTATTCATTGTACGGTCTATACGTACAGAATTTTTTTCTAAACTCTGAAGTGTGGAAGTATGTTGATCACCGCCATCATATACGCCTAGGTAATTCTCATATCCTTGTTCTATGGCATAAGGAAATGCAAAGAAAACGGCGAGTTGCCCCTTTCCGATAAGTGCACTTTGAATCGATACCCCAATTGCATCGCTATCGGGATGACAAGCTGTTTTAACAAGGACCGGTACACCTTCAAACACAAAACTGCTGCTAATGATTCCTGTCCAGAGATCAACTTCTTGATGGGTATGTGCAATATCATTCTGATTTCCCAGTTTACCATCATTTCGAATTAGTTTGAAACCTATGCGTCCTAAATTGAAGCGATGCGGATTTGCAGCAAGCCAGTTGGATAGTTGTTCCTGTTTTGGATTTGGAAGATCGTATTGAACATCTTTGCCATTGGTTTTGAGAGTAGTCTTTTTGAAGTCACTTTCCTTCATACCTTTTGGTAAAGGACTATTGTGCCAACTCCAGTTTGATAAAGTGTTAAATGGTACAAATGTTTGTAAACCGGTAATATCTACTGCAAAAGCAAATTCGCCATTACCAACCTGTGCTGGACTCAACAGATCAAGTTTGTTGCTTACAATCCGATGTCTATCTACTACTGCTTTTCGATCAATAGCAATTTGTCCACAGGTTTGATGTAGAAAAAAAGGTATACATAGTAAGCAAAAGAAGAATCTTTTCATTATAATCGGTTTTGGACAATAAGATAAGCAATAAAACCCATTCCATTGTTAATCCAGTATGAATAAAAGCCCGTAATTGTCCATTTTTAGATATATGTATGTACAATCTAATATTTATTCTTGCATATGTACGTACAAAGTTTTATTATTGTATTATAGATGAGACGTGTGATGTTTATTAAGTGTGGTTTAATTTTAATTATACCTGCATGGCATCAATTGAAAGATCGAAATTTATTTTAAATCTTGTCAAATAATTACCCTTTAAACCAGTGATGATTGTGTCTATTTTTAATTGAATATTGTCGTTTTGATCCCATTTTTGAATTGGGTCAGAAAGCAGATGTTTTTTAAGAATAACCAATAAACTAAACAGTATGAATAAACGAAATAAATTTTTAATAGCAACAGGATTATTTTTTCTTGCTTTTGGACAGGAGGCATTAGCACAGCAAAATGTGATTTGGCAATTGGGTAAACCCGATGGTTCGAGTGCAGAGTTTGCATTAGCACCAGGAGATTATAAGAATTTTTTGGCTCATGATATGGGATATGAAGACAGACAGGTGATCATTGGTCAAAGTCAGCTAAATACAGAATTGCCCTATGTTCTTCCAGGGCCTGCAAACGAGTGGGGTGGTACAGGACCTACTTCAGGTTTACGAACACATTTTCTCAATTTCTATTACGCTTTGGATAAAGCATCTGGCAACGACCCTTATGTATTGGAAGTAGACCTTGTGAATTCGGATCCTAAAAATCACCCAACTTTGCAGTTATCTATTAATGGTCGAAATTATAATTATGACATTACTAATGGAGCCGGTACAGGAGAACCTGGAGTTGGAGCTTTGGGGAAGAAGAAACTCATCATAAAACCAGATCCATCTGTAATTCGCGCAGGATATAACCATATCACCTTAACCGTTTTGAAAGGTGGATGGGTAGAATTTGATTCTTTTCGTTTGCTGGGGCCAGCAAAATCCAAATTGATCACAAATTACGATGCTTTGGTAAAGCAGATCAAGGTTGCCGATTTTGAATCTAATGGTCCTAAAGGACGTATGCAGAATCTTTTGGTAGAGGTGCTTCGTTTAAAAAATGCCCAGCGTATCCGGATTCTTGTAGATGGTAAATCGGTCTATCAAGGAAGTTTAGACAAGGGCTTATCTATGCTAGAAGTGCCTCTTGATCCCGTCAAAAAACCAAAGCAAAGTATATGTGAAATTTACGTAAATGATAAATTAACAGATCGTTTGCAGGTGACACGAGCACCGAAAAGACTTGGAGGTGCCTCCGACTATGTTAATACAATGATCGGTACAGCTCATTCACGATGGATGATTGCCCCGGGACCCTGGATGCCATTTAGTATGGTGAAGATCAGTCCAGATAATCAAAATATTGGTTGGCAGGCAGGTTATGAACCCTCAATAGAATCGATCGGTACATTTAGTCATATCCACGAATGGACAATGGCAGGATTAGGAACCTTTCCTACATCAGGAAAACTGCAGGTTAAGGTTGGAGATCAGTACGAACCCGAATCAGGATATCGCTCACAGATTGATAAGACAACCGAACGTGCTCCATTAGGATCCTATCACGTCAAGTTGACCGATCACGATATCGATGTCGACATCACACAGACGACACGAGCAAGTTTTCAACGTTATACCTTCAACGGATCTGATACCGGCCGTGTAATGATCGACCTAAAAGCTAACGGCGAGTATCCTTACCAGATTCTAGATTATAAACTAAAGAAAGTATCAGACACTAAAATCATCGGGTATAGCAGTCAGCTATCTGAAAATGTGTGGTCTACCGATGCCAAGCAAGATTACATTGTTCATTTTGCAATCGAGTTCGATCGTCCCATCATGAACTTCGGAACATGGAAAGGTGACCAGGTCAGTTCTGGCCCAGATGGCGAAGGTAAGCAGGTGACAGAAGCTGGCATGTTTGTTGAATTTGATGTCAGGAAACAAAAAACAGTTCAATTACGCACAGGCATATCCTATGTGAGTATCGAAAATGCCGAAGAGAATTTGCATCAAGAAATCACCCAACCTTTTAAATGGTCTTTCGATCAGGTTGTAGCACATCAGCACGATGTTTGGAATGAGTTGCTCGACCGCTTGGAAATCACCTCCGACGATTATTTGGAGAAAGAGAAATTCTACACCAATATGTACCGTGCACTTGCCAGTAGAAACACGTTTAGCGATATTAACGGACAATGGCGAGATTCACGTGAAGTAGTTCGTACACTCACAAACAAGAATGATCTGGCACTTGGATGTGACGCATTCTGGAATACCTTTTGGAATCTGAATCAATTTTGGAATTTGGTGACTCCTGAATGGTCAAACAAATGGGTTAAATCACAATTAGCCATGTACGATGCCGATGGCTGGTTAGCTAAAGGACCAGCAGGAATGGAGTATATACCAGTGATGGTTGCAGAACATGAAATTCCGCTGATCGTCGGAGCATATCAGATGGGAATTCGTGATTATGATGTAGAAAAAGCTTTTACAGCAGTTAAGAAAATGCAGATGACCAGTCCTCTGAAATTTGAAGGCGGATTCGCGGGAAATAGAGATCTGGATGTGTATTTAAAATATAAATATGTACCATCAGATCTGGGCCGTTTTTCCAATAGTTTAGAATATAGCTATGATGACTGGACGGTAGGTCAGTTTGCCAAATCATTAAACAAAACTGACGATTATGCATATTTCAATGACCGGGGGACCTGGTGGAAAAATGCAATCGATCCTTCAACCGGCTATGCTCGGATGAAAGATTCAAAAGGCGAATGGTTAAAAGACTTTGATCCCTTTAAATCTGGAGCAAACCATCATTACGTAGAAGGTAATGCATGGCAATTAACCTTCTTTGTCCCTCAGGATCTACCTGGGCTTTCCAAATGGATCGGTGAAGATGTGCTGTTAAAGCGATTGGAATGGGGATTTGGAGAAAGTGAAAAATGGCGTTATAATGGGCCAAATGATCAATACTGGGATTACCCCGTTGTACAAGGTAATCAGCAATCGATGCATTTTGCCTATATTTTTAATTACATGAACAAACCTTGGCTCACGCAAAAATATAGCCGTTCTATCGCCGAAAGGTATTATGGACAAGGAATTTCCAATGCCTATCTCGGTGACGAAGATCAAGGACAGATGAGTGCATGGTATATCATGACTGCAATCGGTTTATTCCAGATGGATGGAGGAACCCGAAGCAAACCGGTATATGAAATTGGAAGCCCCATGTTCAAAGAGATCAAGATTAAACTGGATAACAGATACGGTAGAGGAAAGCAATTCGTGATCAAAGCCAATAACAGCAGCAAACAGAATATCTACGTGCAGGCCGCAACCCTGAATGGAAAGAAACTTGATACATTTTATTTTGATGCTTCCGAGCTTCTGAAAGGAGGAGAGCTTGTCCTAGAAATGGGATCTGAACCAAATAAACAGTGGGGGCTTATGCATCATTAAACCATTGATTCAGGTAGATTATACGTAATCATTGTTAAAAAGCTCATCTGCACTAAAATACAGATGAGCTTTTTAATGATTTTTTCATCCAATTCACGGGTTGCTATCATCAGCTACTATGCCGATAGGCAGCGCTTTTGTGTCATCTTTCGCTAAATCAGCAACATCGTTTAATGCCTTTAATCGATCAGCTTCATTAAAAATTTCAAGAGGTCCAATAAAATTGCTTTCAATCGAAGTGATACCACAGTATTCCAGAATACCATTTTTTAATTGAACCAATCCACTGGATCCATAAACCCCTTTATAAGTTTTTAGGTTTAGATCACCCGCTGTGGTTATGATTCTAGCAGTCTTGTTTTGAAGTAAGCCCACATTTAGACCCTGTTTAGACTTTTTAAATGTAATACCGGGTAGAAATGCTCGATCAAAAAACCTTTCATCAGGCAGGCATACCGAGCCACCAGAGTGGATGTATCCATACCTGATGCTCACTCCATTGAATGGTTTGCAGCGCTTGGAGCAGATCGGGCTCCAGTTCCATTCTCTGCCTGTAGCCAAATTGTAAATTAGGATTAAAGTCCAAATCTGCAAGAGCAATATAACGTACTTCAGCACCTGATTCTTTCGCCGATTTGATATAAGCATTTGCCAGAGCACTATTGAAACTTAATTTATCCGGATGCCCGTTGATAACAACTATTTTTTTCATTTTTTCTGATTGATGATTTTCTTAAATAATTCGATTTGCTTTGCATAAAAGGTCTCCGATAATTCACAAGGGAAAAAATCAAAAGCATGTACTGCACCTTCTATTTCCAGTAATTCGACCGAAGTGCCAGCTAGACATAATTTTTCTGCATACAATTTTCCTTCATCTTTTAAAGGGTCAAATTCACAGACAATGATGGTAGCATCGGGTAGATGATGAAAATTAGTTTCACCTAATGGCACCGCATATTTAGGCAATGGCAATCTGGTATTCCGTAGATAATGCTTCCACATCCATGCAACCGCTATTTTTGTTTGCATCGGTGCTTTTGCTAAACTGTCCATCGATGGACTCTTCAGCGTATCGCTCATTGGAGGATAAAGTAAATATTGATGTTGGATGATTGCATTCTTTTTATCCCGGGCTAGGTGAGTAATCGATGCAGCGATAGTTGCACCGGAACTGCTGCCACCGATAATGATCATATTTTGATTACCATCCAGTTTGCCCGCATTTTCATAAAGCCACAGTAAGGTGTCGTAGCCATCTTCTATAGCTGCAGGAAAGGATGTTCTGGAGCTAATCGATAATCGACAGAAACGATAAGCATACCAACTTCAAGCGCTAATCTAAAGAGTATAAAATCATACTGCTCCGGAGTTCCATATATAAATGCGCCACCATGAAAATATAACAATATCGGTAAATCTTGCTTAGCTTTTGGTTTGTAGATTCTCAAACGTATCTTTTCTTCAGACTGGGAAGACGGTATTAGCCTATTTTCAACAATTAATTGATCTGGTATACTCAGAGGCTCTTCCCTTAAAGAAAAACATAGCTCTTCCGCTCTGATTTTTGTAGGATCGTTTTGTAGCAGATATTCATATTTTATTTTACTGTAAGGACTTGCTGCAATAACCTCTAATAATTCTGGATCTATATTCCCCAACATGATTTCAAATTCCTTTAAAATTGTACAACCACTTTACCTACCGTTCTCCCAGATTCAATTTGCAGATGCGCTTCTCTCATCTGATCAAAATTGAAAACATGTGAGATATGAGGTTTCAGTATACCCGTTTCTAATAAATGCGCAATTTGTTGCATAGCCGCTCCATCACTATAAACAGACATAAAAAAGCAAGCGTGAAGATTTTTTTCACGAGCTTTTAACTCATCATCTTTCGTATATCCCGATGGCAGGGCTACGATAGTGCCAAAAGGTTTTAAAACCTGAACTGACTTTTGAAAATTAGCACCCCCCAGTGACTCCAGTACAAAATCGACATTCGTGAGGACCTGTTCAAATTGCGTTGAGTTGTAATCAATATGTTCATCAGCCCCTATGTTGAGCAAGAAATCACGATTATGTACCGATGATGTCGCGATGACATAAGCGCCCATATATTTGGCGATCTGTACTGCGAAATGACCAACGCCACCAGATGCGGCATGGACCAATACGATGTCATTTGGACGCAGTTTTCCATAAGTATTAAATGCTTGCCACGCTGTTAATGCAGCCAAAGTACTGGAAGCAGCTTCAATATGACTGATCCGATTAGGTTTTAAGGCAAGATGCGATTCTGGTGCCGCAACAAATTCAGCATAAGCACGTCCATGTCCGACGAAATTGACCATTCCAAATACTTCATCACCAATCCCAAATTTACTGAATGCACTTCCAACTTCTATTATCACTCCAGAAACATCCCATCCTAAGATCAATGGATCATATTTTTTTAAATCTTCTGCAAGAGGAGCCTGTCCAGTGCGGACCTTGACATCCACAGGGTTGATACCAATTGCTTTTACTTCAATCAATACTTCACCCGGTTTTAGGATAGGCTTTTCAATATCCTTATAAATCAGATTTTCCACCCCGCCAAATTTTTCTAACACAATTGCCTTCATATCTTAATTTTTATTAGCAAAAATAGACTGAAAAAGGAGGTTAAAACAGGTATAATTAAGTGTTATTTGGGTATCTTTGCATCATGGCAAGAGAAAATATCTATCAATCCTTAGAAGTTTTTTACGAACAAGTTTCAGTATGTCCTTTACGTGATCGACAGTTTAATTTCTTCGAACTCGTATATGTTATCTCCGGCAATGGAAAACACGGTGTCAACGGAAATAAATTTGATTATTTTCCAGGAGACTTATTTCTCCTGACACCACATGATTGCCACGAATTTGATCTCGATGGAATGAATGAGTTTATGGTCGTACGCTTTGGAGAAAACTTCATAAAAGAATATCAATGGAAAAGCATCGACCATATAGAATGCTTATTATACAATGCCTCTCATTTGTCGGGATCTGTGCTCGTTAATAAGGAAGACAAGCAGATGGTCAGCTTGCTGATGCAAAACCTGCAACAAGCATGCGAAGAGCATGGGCATTATAATGAAGATTTGAGAAGACATCTGGTCAATGCCATTATTGTCATAGCAGCAAGGAATATTGCGATTGTTAAACCAGAGCATATTTCACAGACTGCAGATACACGCATACTGCAATTATTGGATTATATACAGGAAAATATACGGCAACCCGAATTTTTAAAAATAGGAGTAATGGCCGAAAAATTTGGACTATCTTCCACTTATCTCGGAAGCTATTTTCGTAAACAATGTCATGAATCTATACAACAGTATATCTCTTCCTATCGGATCCGCTTAATAGAACATCGATTAAGGTTTAGTGATAAAAGAGTTCATGAGATTGCACATGAATTTGGATTTGCGGATGAAAGTCATATTAATAAGTTTTTTAAACGTCATCATGGACTGAGTTTAAAAAAATATAGACAGAAAACAACAGGATAACAAACCAGAAGCACATATTTGGAGGTAAGCTAATTTATTATGAAAGAGCTGCGTATATAACGCCATAAGTTTACAGTGACTAAGTGTTTTAGTTAGCCGCTTTTTCACTTGAAATCATTTTTAAAATAGGGTTATCTTCACTATAAGGATTTTTGACCAATGTAATTGAATCAGCCGCATTAACTAAAAATTCAAAACTATATTTATCATCATTTGTTACAAACTGCCATAGTGTGGTGTCATTCTCACCTCGTAACGTATATCTTTTACCTTGTGCTACGAACAAATTTTTATTCCTGTTATCATAGATACTGATAGAGAACTGTCCATCACCACTATATTCTTGATTTAGAACGATTAATGTGTATTGAGAAGATGAAGCAGATTTTCCTTCGAAGTACGGATCAATAATTTTCCTAAAGTAGAATCAGTTTTAACAGGCTTTATGGCGGTTAAATTGCTGATTATTGAACTATCTGTCACTGCAGATAAGCTATCAATTATCTTTTTATCGTTTACTTTAGTCGTTTGATTTGTACATCCCAAGGAGATTATACTTAAAAAAAGGATGGTATTTCGTATAGTCATCTGTTTACCGAATTAATCTTATAAATAGTCTCTATTTGCGCTCTTTAAGGTTGCTTAGTTCCCAATATAATCGGGTTAATATGCTTTTTGATTATTCTTTCTACTAAATGTATGAATTAAATTTAAGAGATTCATACTAAAATAATATCTTAGTGACTTATTGTATTTTATAATAAACTGTGAAGCATTATATTTTTACACATTAAAAAAAAGTTAAAGGATAAGGAAAATCGTGCTATGTGATTTCTTTTCAAATATTCTATTGACAATAATAGCGTAAGAAATTTCTAACGCTAAAATTCGTTTCGTCACCTAATTTTCTGAAAGTGGAACATGCTTTTTCTTTTTGTTCTGAAATGAGATATGATATTCCTAATTTGATAATATATTCTGAATAGAAAAGGCCATAAAATTTTTCTGTATCAAACTTTTTTTCCAGACCATTCTCATATTCGACAAGTGCTTCCTGAAACCTCAAATTGTTAAAAAATTCATTTCCTTTTAAAAAACTTTTATAAGTTGCTTCTACCGTTTCATCGATTGCTTCATGCATTTTGAAAAATAGAAATTTTTCTTTCATTAGTAGGTTTTTTCCAGAATTATTCTGATAAAATTTAGCTGATTTCTGAATTGTATTCACTAGTTGTTTTTTTACTTTTTCATCTGAAATGTTTGTTATTTCAATATTTGAAATTTCATTTGTGGTATTTAATACATACTTTATAGTAAAATAGTAATTCGCAGAGGTTTTGTTTTTGATTAATGGAGTACAATTGATGATATAATGGAAAAATGTTAGATCGTTATTAAATTTAATATCGACAAGATCATTATATATAAAAACGTTTTGCCTTGATATACTATTTCTTTCGGTTGAAATTCTGGGTATATTCTACGAAAATCATCAAATTTAAGAAAACAAAGGATAGGAGAATTGTTTGATTCTTGTATGTACAAATATTCATTTCTTATCTCATAATTCAATTTTCGATTCCCAAGATCAATTAAATAGTTTCCACTAAATTCTGCATCAAACTTATGTTCGTTAATGGCCAATTTTTTTTCTGTAAATTCATAAATCACCAGGCTAGAAAACAGTGGATCATCCAATGGTAATAATTTACCTTCAGGTGTAAGTGAAGTATCTAAAATCCATTTACCAAGCAAAGCATTACTTTGAGCTGAGAGAGAATTTATTCCGACGAAGAATAATATTATTATTATAATACCTTTCATTAATCAATTAATCTTTGTCAAAGATAAAGATTAGCAATTCTTATTTAAGATTTTACAGTGATATTTCATGTAATTCAGACCATTTATTATTATCTTTTGTGTTAATAGTTTAAAATGCCTTTACTCTTCGTATCTTTGTCCCATAAATATAATAACATGCCAAGAGAAACAAAAAGAGGGCTATATCAAGGAATAATTGAGCAAGACGAAAAGGGTAATTACTTTTGTGGTCCATATTTATTGGACTATCAGTAGTAGAACTTCATTTTAGATTAGGAGATAAAGTAAGCCTTAAAAAAGTAATTGGTAATACCAGTAGAAAAAGTTTGATGATTATCCTCAAAAATCAATCAAGTTCTCTCTAGCTGGAGAAGACCATGATGAAGATTAGTCATTAAATTATACAGATCAGCTGCGATTTATTCAATGTTGATCTGTATCTTAAATCTTTTCCTCATCATAATCCTTATCTGCATATTATTATTCTATCGCTTAAATGGTGTTGGCAATTTTGTGATTGAAACCAATTTTGGTAAGTGAATTCCCTCCAAATTATGTAGTGAAAAATATTTACTGCTGTATATGATGTATTACTAATTTAGTTCAATTGGTACATTCTACGACGCTTATAGTACTAGTTCGCGAAAGATTTGATTCATATTGATACATTATATGTTAATTACAATACATATTTGTATATGTTATAAATTATTTTGTCATTACTGGGAAAATTGTTAACTTCATAAAAACCAATGTCTCCAAAGTATTTGGAAAGCAGACTAAACCAATATTCAACATAAATATGGAATCAAATAAGCGCTTAAAACTATTATCATTGTCAATTTCTGCTGTTGCATTATTTTTTAGCACCGCTACTTATGCCCAATCGGATCGGTTGAAAGTTCATAAAAAGGTACTGTATAATATGACTTTTCAAATGGATAGTTTAGATAAAACAACTAAAACTACCGAATTGACCGAGTTGCTGTTATCAGATACGGTTTCTTTATTTAGAACACTTTATAAAGTTGAGCAAGATGCCACTTATGCAGCTTATATTAATACTAAAGTTATCCAACTTTCTGCACCAGTGGTTGTGGCAATCGGAAAGATCAATAACCTGAATTATCAAATATTAAAATCTAATACTGGACAGATCAAAGTCTATGATGAATATTCAGGCAGCAATTTAAATCATGTTAAAGAAATAAATTATTATACAGAGCCTGCTACAGCAATGGACAGTTGGAAATTATCTTCAGACACAATTACCATTGATCAGTTTCTTTGTCAAAAAGCTGAAATAAACTTTGGCGGTAGGCATTGGACAGCTTGGTTTTCAACAGAAATTCCAATTTCGGATGGGCCATATAAATTCGGGAAATTACCGGGACTAATTTTAAGATTAGAAGATTCAAGTAAAACATGGCAATTTGAATTTCAGTCTATTCACAATGTAGACGAGGATATAGAATTAAACAAAAAAGAAAATGTTGAAATTAAAAAGATCAACAAAGATAAGCTGTTCAAAGATAGAAGGTACTATCAAAAAAATATACTTTCCATAATGGAATCAAAGGGCGGAAGTATTGCTGAGGATAGAAAGGCGGCTCAAGAAAGGTTGAATGAGGTGATAAGAAAAGATAATAATTGGATTGAGCTTTAAATTGTATTATAAATTCAATCGACACCTTGTCCAAAAGTTAATAGATTGTTGTCAGGATCGAGCAATGAAAATTCTTTTTGCCCCCAAAATTTAGTTTCCAGAGGAGCATTTGGATGAATGGCGACATTATTGTCTAAAAACTGCTGATAAACGGCCTCAATATTGTCCGTTCTAATGTAAACCTGGCCATAATTTTCTTTCGGATCAAGTTCTTTAAATTCAAAAAAGTGAATTTCAATACCTTCTTTGAAAAGCATTAAATAACCTTCATAGTCGTGATCGCCAAAAGTTTCAAAACCTAATTGGTTGACATAATAGTCTTTTGTTAACGATTTATCGCGCATAGGTAACTTCGGATATATTGCTGTTAGCATAGTTTTATTCTTTATTTAGCGATGTTAAACCTGTATGTATGACTAAAAAACTTTACCATCATATATACTGTATGTATAAAATTAACGATTTATTTTCGAACAATGATATACAGCCATTAATAATGAGGATGTTAAAAGAATAAAATTAGCGGATTTCAGGGGTGTATTTTTCGGTTTAAAATCTAGATATTTGGAGAAACGGGTTATCAATGAAGCATATTCTTATTTTTTTACTCTTATTCTCAGCTGTTTTCGGTTTTTCGCAGACAGTTCAGACTGCAGATGCGATAGGCTTCGGAGGTTCGATGTCTCCATTAGTAAAAGTCAAAAAAGATAGAAAAGAATATTTTTATCATTTGGATGGCAATCATTTCATAGATGATGTGGAAGAACATGATGCAGATCTATTTGTTGTCGTGAAGAAGGGGCATTATGGTGTCTTGAATGATAAGGGAAACATGGTCGTTCCTATCGATTATGATGAAATTGAGCTCGCTACGGAATATGAAGGACAGTGGTATGCGGGAATACCATACGATTACAAATACATCATTTTGAAAAAAGATGGTAAAACCGGAGTCGCTGATGATAAGGGCAACATCATTATTCCCTTGCAATTTCAGAATGCCACAGTTATTAATAAAAATAGTATTGGAATTGCCAAAAATAATCTTTGGGGCTGGGCTTCAGCCTTTGATGGTAAATTAGTACATGAGCCTGAATATGAATATATCACAAAATTTTTGTCTGACGAGTATGTGGAGGTTCGCACGGCGGATAAAAGTGGACTTGCCAAAGCTAGCGGGCAAGTTATCATCCCGTCGAGTATGATGACTATTTAAGGTATATCGTAGGGGGTAAGCAGACCTATATTGAGGGAACCAAAAATAAAGAGCTTTATTTAATGGATACTACAGGTGCAATATTACTTTCAGGAAATGCCGATTATAAAGCAATTGAAGGATCAAAGCTCTTGATTTTTAAGCAAAAGACTTGTTTGGAGTTATTGATCCCACTACCCAAAAAGTAATTATACCGCCTGCATTTGAATCTTTGGATCCTTTTATTAGAAATCTGGGAATAGCCAAAAAATCCGGTAAATACGGAGTGGTTGATATGCAGGGAAAAACACTTTTGGATTTTCAATTTGAGGAGATTAGGTTTTTAGCGGCAAATGGCCATCATAAATATGACACCGGCTCCGATTCATTAACCGAGAAAATGTTGGCCAGAAAACCTCCAGAAGATGTCAGATTGAAGTTAATTTATGAGCAGCAGATAAACCAGGCACCCTATTTTATAGAAGTCACGAAGGCTGGAAAAAAAGGGCTGTACACTTGGAACGGAAAAACAATTATCCCCTGTGGTAAATACAAGAATATACAATTTCACTACTATAAAGGTAAGTCATTCTTTCTTGTAGACTCCGAACAAAAATCTGGAATAGTGGATGAAACTGGAACCGAAATATTGCCAGTACAATACAGATTTAATGATTCTTATCAATATTCCAAAGAAGCAGTACAAAACGAATTCGATCTCGCTAATCGTTTTATTGTATTTTCAGAAGGAAAAGAAGAAGGAAGTATTGCATTAAAAATTGGATTGTTTGATCTGGATCAAAACAAGATTATTTTTGCAGCGCATGAACAGTATATTACATTAGTGAATCATCGATTCTTTCTACTGCGGAAACTGATTGCCAATTATAATTACGAGTTTTTACTCTATGATATCAAACAACGTAAGCTTCGTAAATTAGGAGCTGATATTACCGACGTACATGTGGTAAATGACAGTTTTCTGCAGATCGAAACGAAAGAAGGTGTTTATCAATTGACCACTTTTGATGGTACAAAGATCTATGCCAACCCTTCATGGAAGGTAGAGGGTAATTATCACCTTATTCGTTTCCCCAATTATAATAAGCATGCTTTGAGTGGGTTTTATTTTGGACTGAAAAAAATATATGCGGGAGAAGGAAATCTTTTTATTGATACCTTAGGTCAGGAGAAAAGATTTACAGACATTGATCAAGTTGATTGTTTTTACGATGGATATGCTGTTGCAGCAAAGAAGGTCGCAAATAAAGAAGCTTCAAGTGCATTCAAATACCTGAAAGGAATGATTGATTTGGAAGGTAAAACAGTCGTTCCATTTGAGTATGATGAGGTGTATGCCGTTGGCGCAGATGCTGAAATGTTAGTTTTTGCTAGAAAAGATAGCCAAATGCTAGTACGACGAAACGGTACGGTTATTTTAGGAGCAGAATACCATGATATAGAGACAAGTAGTGCTTATCCTAATTTTACCTTTGCGAAAGGGGACAAGTATGGATTGGCAGATTGGTCTGGTAATATCCTTGTAGCACCTCTATATGACGATATTCGCAGGAATTATGAAGGAGATCAAAAAACCTGGCCCTTATTGTTAAAAGAGGGAGACTGGTATTACTTCGTTGGGAAAGATGGTCAAAAGTATGCCATAAAAGCAAAAGAACGCTCTTTTTAATCTAAATATAATCGCTTATGACATCATTTTCATCATATTTAAAATACAAGAATTTGAATTCTGTACTTACTGCATGCTGTTTTGCTGCAACACTTTGTTTTTCACATCCTGCAGCAGCACAAATAAGCAGTTCCTATGTTGAAGATGATCGTATGGCACCTTTTAGAAATGGCTTCGCGAAAATAATAGATAAAGGTCAGGTTTATTATATTAATGTGCAGGGGGAGAAAATTGAACTTGCAGAAACTACCCCCGTAAGTTTTAACGATGCGTATTCAGTACAGGATTATCAACGTGAGATTAAAGAGGAAGCAGATTTCCTTCCAAAAACTGTATTGAAGTATCTGAAAAATGGAAAAATCGGAATTATATCGCCAAAAGGAGATATTTTGTTAGCAGCAGACTATGATGATATTGACATCGAATATCGGCAGTTCTGGAAAGTAAAGCGCAATGGAAAGGTAAGCTTATTTTTAGCAGATAAAACTTCTTACCTTATTTCGAGGATATCGGATATTTAGATGGTGCATATTTTGATGTTAAACAAAATGGGAAATGGTATTTATACAGTAAATCGCAAAATAAAGTAACGACTAGTCAGGGCTATGATTCATTTGATTATTGTGGGGGATGTGGCAATGGTTCAACCTATGTATATGCACAGCAAAATGGTAAGTGGGGAGTAATGGATTGGAATGAAAAAGTGCTCGTTCCATTTAAATACGAGCATGCACATTGGAATATGAGGAGTGATAACTGGGTGGCTTCCTTTTCAAAAAATGGACAACCGCTTATCATACATATACCATCAAAAAGAGAGTTTGTTGATGCCAAAATATTAACGGGGGTTTTGCTTGTAAAAGAAAATAATAAGTATGGTGTATACGGGCAGGATGGTGATCTGAAAATACCATTTGATTTCGACAATATCGAACTGCCTAATGATAATTCATATTTAGGTTATTATGGAGACTATCTGGTGACCACAAAACAGCATAAAAAAGGGATTTCAGACTTATCAGGGTCAGTTATTATACCAAATGAATATGATGAAATAAAAGTATACGACGATTATTTTGTTGGTAAAAAACAGCAAAAGTCTTATCTGATGGATAAGACGCGGAAGGTACTTTTCGAAATCGAGAATGGAGAAATTACACATGTCAATGATTACTTTTACTCATCTGGCAGTAATAACTTAGCCATTTTTAAGATTAAAAAAGGGGCATATTATGGTTTGTATTTTGCCAGCACAAACACCAGTATTGAGCCACAATATTATAAGATTGATCTTTTTAAGTTTAAGAACAACGAATCAAAAGAGCAATATATCATTACGGAGAAAAATAAAATCTCTAGCCTATTTGATCAAGATGGACACTTGTTGTTAAGCGACTTTGAAGGGATTTCCGAACTTTATGATGCACCAGATAATCTAATGACATTCATCAAAAATGGACAAATGGGCATTTACGATTTAGATACAAGAAAGGAAATCATTCCACACGTTTACGATAGCTTTATTATGGGGAAATTCGGGAATAGAAACCTTATAAAAGCAAACAATGTGCGGAAAAAAGAGGCAGATGATATGGATAATCAGAGTAGTGATCTGTATGATCTTGCAGGAAAAAAGATCTTGCAGACAGCTATTCAACGAATAGACACCATTGGAGTTCAGTACTGTTTAATAAAAGATATAAAAGGAAAATACCTTTTACTCAATATGGATGACATGGAGCTGCAGACATTTAATTATCAATCTGTTTATCCGATTAATAATCCTAATCTTCTATTGGTGTCGAAAGATGACAAAACCGGGGTCCTTTATGATATTAGGACAAAAAAAGTATTCAAAGGAGCATATAGTTTAACCTATGTAAAAGAAGGTTATCTGCCAAAGGATCCCGGTAAGGAAACGGTGATCTTGCCCTATAAAGGTGACATGGCTTTGCTGTACAATGAAAAAGGATATGGCTATATCAACAATACGGGTGAGGTAATCGTCTCACCGCAATATGTTTGGGCATTTGATTTCCGGGGCGATGCCGCTATGGTATGTCAATCTGAAAACTCAGACAGCCGTGCATCGGTGTTTAAAATGGGTTTTATCAATAAAGAAGGAGCTCTGATCTTTCCGTTAATATATGACCTCACAAATTCAAGGCTAAACCACGAAGAATCTGTTTTTATTAATAATTCAGTCTTTTTACCAAAAGTAAACGGTTATGAATATCTGTATGGATTGGGAGATCTTACCACAGGAAAAGAGGTGCTACCAGTTGAATACACACAAATTCGGGCCCTTCAGAATGGAATTTATTTCCTGCTTCAAAAAAATAACAAATTTGGCATATCGGATGCTAAAGGAAACATAATATTGCCAATCGATTTCGAAGAAATCTTATTTGATGCACCGACCTTTTTCGACTCACCTTTAGATGCAAAGCAAAACATCTTCCCGTTGCTAGTTTATCGGGACGGAGTCTGGAAATATATTTACGAAAATGGAGATTTTCTCAAAATTAAGTAAACGTTGATCACTACTATAATAACTTTTTGAGTAAAAATAGAATTACTATTTGGATAGGATTAGTATAAACTGAAATACAGATGCAAGGTCTGATAGCTATTTTTATTTTATTATTTCGCAATAAATATTACCAGTGTTCTGTCATTGCCATAAAAATTGTTACATTGGAGAATTAATTGCATTTTTATGAATAGAATAGTTTTCGCATCCCTAATATTAGTTATGAGTATTGTAGATTCATTTGGGCAATCTATGAAAATTACAGCAAATGGTTTTGTTGACTTCGAAGATACAAGTAAGAAATATATTGTTTTAGAATTTCCCAACATTCCAAAAGATAGACTCTTCCTTGAGACGATAAAGTTTATTAATGCAAATTATCCTAGACCAGAGGAAAATACTAATGTCATGGAAAATGAACAGATCGTAATTAATGGGCATGACTGGATTAAAGTTGGATTGGGTTTTTTTAGTGGGGGTATTGATATTGATGCCCAGTACTACTATAAATATGATCTCCAATTTAGAGATGGCAAGATTCGCTTTGAACCTTTATTTGATTGTTTAAAATTTGAATCGGGTACAACTATTTCCTTAGTCGGTAAAAAATCATTTGGAGGCGGAACCAGCGGTCTTTTCAATGAAAAGGGAAAAATAATTAGTGACAAAGAAGTAATATTAGTTGATCAGCAGATCAATAATTTTATTCATTCTTTGATGAAAAAAATTACGTCAATGACCAATGAGAGTTGGTAATTTTTATAAATCTCTATCTATTTGGAATATAGCTTATTAATTGTTATTTTTGAATTGATACTCCCGAGTAAGACTTAAATTATGTTTAAAAGGATCTGCTTTTTACTTTTATCAACCTGTTTACTAATTTCATGTTCTGACAAAGAACTTGGTTTACTTGTCGATGAAATTGAAGTAGAACATCTTAGTGGCGAAGACGAGAAATTACCGATAACATTAGTTGCAGATAAGAACAATCAAAATTTCTACGAGATGGTTATGTTTGAACTTAAAGACAGTACTTATAATGGACCAAATGGATCAATGCTAATTCCTTTAAAGTATCAAAATTTAGATTCCCTGACCTGGGAAGTTGAAGGAAGTGCAAAGAAAATATATCTTGTAGTGAAACAATCCGGAGGATATCGTTTTACTACAGCTTGGGGGCATTATTTTTATTTACCAGGAAATTACAAGACCTACTTAAAGGGATATAGAGGTAAGGACTTAGTTGTAAAGGATTCTGCAACAATCTATATTTCCGGTGATGGAGACTTTTTGCACGTTAAATGGAATGAGGTAAACGGTGATCCGAATCAAAATATAGGCTATGCCAACAATGGAACACAAGATTATGAATTTCAGGTGTACAGCAATAAAATTGGTAAAGAAATATTCTCCCAATTAAATGTACGATTTGACCAACTGGACTATAGGAAGTTCAATCCTGAAATAGGAAAACGAGAACTGGAAGTACTTACACCTTATATTTCCGCCCTATATGGAGAGCCTAAGTATGTTGAAACAACTAAAGGTATCCATGTCAAGTTCAAAAAGCTTTTTAAGAAAAGTGTTAGAGCGGGACAGGTGATCAAAATCTGGCTCGGTAAAACTTCAAATATTGCTCTTTTAAAGAAAGATTCCTGGAAGGAAGATGGATTTGGCTATGAAATCCATGCTGAACCAAATCATTAAATGAATTAGTAAAATTTGATCGCAATTATCTCTGTTTTACATTTTAAAAGTAAAACCAGCCATGATAAAAGAGATATAAAGTTGATTTAATTGCTGATAGTGTTTATAAAGCATATTGTTTAGCGATCTTCTCTTCAGGTTTTTCAGTGCATAAATACAGGCAAAAGATAAAAAAGTACTCCAGAGGTTTCATCAATCTGTATACCATATTAGATTTTTGAGGCGTATTAATCTTTTTTGATAAAGGATAACCAAAACGATCATAAAATCTTCTGATGACTTGATGTACTGATGGAAAATGATCTGAAATTAGTTCCTCGAAAGCATTGGCAACGAGTAGTTGCCTGTTGACAATAAGTTCATTTCCATGCCTTTTTCCTAAACGAAGTGGTTTTACAATCGTTGGATCTCCACAAACAGCGACAGTACATAAGTAATGCCCCCTATGATCTAAAAATGGTGGATGAGTTTTAGTAGAAAAATTCCATGTAGTTGTTTCCGTAAATACTTTTGTAATGGAATTTACTTCCTGTCCAAATAAAACCAATATAGCAAAAATGAGCACAAAAACAGGAATGAGAAATACTAGAACAAAAACGGGTTGATGGCTCACATTTGCCATTTTCGTGTTCAGGTAGTTAAGAAATTTATTCGAGTAATGTTTATTTGTTGCGGATATAGCTTCTTCTCCGATACATCTAAAAATTAAAGTAAACGCAGTCACCGTATATGTGACGGGCAGGAAAAAGAACAACCAGGAGTCGTAGAATTGCGTATTCGATGAGATCTGTATTAAGACAGCAATGCTCATAATTATTCCGATAATGACAAAAATCAATGACAGTACAAATAGAAGTGGAGGTACTGATCTTCCTTTTAACCATAGCTTTATAATTCCAAACATGGCAAGTGCGAAAAAAGTAACTAATGTCAAGCTATGTTCTAAAGCAAATGGAGAGTAACCGCCGTCGACAATATCGATTGCTTCCGTATAGTGCGAGCCATAAAGCATAAGTCCGAAACCAAATAGTAGAATCGAAATACAAAAAGCAACAATAATAAGGTACTCCATAATTTTAGTAGAGGTATTAGCTTTTTTTCGCAACTGTTTATAAACCCAAAATCCTAGTAGTGGAAATGAAATTAGAAAAAATATGATCAGAAACTCCATTGGCTTTTATACTGTAGTTTATAGTTAATGGGTACAATTTTTTATGAATATAATCAAAATAAGGAAAGGTATTGCGTTCTCAATTATTTTTATTACTGATGATATTCTTTTTTTCGATGTCATTTTAAGATGTGTAAAATTAATGGTTAGGACTTTTATAAAAAATACTAGCTGTACCTGTGAAAATTAGTATTTCTGTATCTGTACCCACAGAAATACAGTCTTTAAATTTGCTTATCACCAATACAATAAGAAGATGAAGATTAATGAAATTAATGGATTTAAGATTGTAAATTTTTATTTGTCCGAACTCAGCACTGTGGTTTCTTTATATAAAAAACACAAGGAGAAATCCGATTTTGAGGGAAAGGACGCAAGGATAAGTATTTTGACAGCCGAATTTGGACTCCCTTTAGCAGTGATCATGCAGGCTAAAGAAGTGATTGGCTATGCATCTGCAATTATTAATCATGCTAACAAGGTTGAAATGACTTGTTTCTTTTTATCAGAATTTCATCAAGTCGAGTTTAAGGAAGCATTAGAAATCAAAGCAAAAAGAAATTATATCGAGACATTCGGAGATGATGATCATAGCATCTCTAAACTTAAATTGGCGATTGAACGACTTATTGATTGGCTCAACCTTTAAACTGAATGAAAAGGTGAATATTTAAAACGTATAACATAGCGGCTGTTAGATATATTCGATATCCTAAAATATGTAAATTGCAGCATGTTCTATATCCAAGAATCTAAAAGCAGTGAATAATAAGATTAAAAAAATAGAGGAAGATAATTAAAATAGAATAAAGTCCATGAAGAAAGAATCCTTATACCTCAAGATTGCTCATATTATTGAAGAACAGATTGTCACCGGAACGATGCAGTTAGGTGATAAACTCCCTTCGCTACGTGTGGTTCAGAAGATGTATCATGTGAGTATCAATACGGTTAAGCAGGCCTTTCTAGAGTTAGAAAGCAGGTCTCTGATTGAATCTAGACCTCGATCCGGTTATTTTGTAAGTAAAATAACGCAACGACGTTTATCACTTCCCTCAGTTAGCCGATTACAAGCCCCGAATAATGAGCATGACCAGGAAGATCTTATTGATAAAGTTTATAACTCGCTAAAGAAGGAAGATCTGACACAGTTCTCTTTAGGCGTTCCTGCACAAAGTATGCTACCGATAGCAAAACTAAATAAAGGAATTGTGAATGTGATACGAAAACTTGACGACGGTGGGACCAGTTATGAACTGCGCAGGGAAGTATCAATTAAGAAGAAGCATCGCTAAATGGAGCATGGAGTTTGAAGGACAACTTACTGAAGAAGATCTGGTGACCACTTCCGGAGCCATGAATGCTATTTTTAATTGTTTGTTAGCCGTGACAAAGCCAGGTGATACGATCGCAATGGAAACACCTGTATACTTCGGGACAATTCAAATAGCCAAGTCACTTGGACTTCATGTGATCGAAATACCTTCCCATCCGATTTCTGGGATCGATATGGACGCATTAAAGAAAGTTATTTCTAAAATAGATGTATGTTGCTTCACCGCAAATTTCAGTAATCCATTAGGCAGTCTTATGCCAGAAGAAAACAAAATCGAACTGCTGAAGATGCTTACAGAACGAAATATACCGTTGATCGAAGATGACCTTTACGGTAACCTTTACTTTGGCACCAATAGACCTAAGCCCTGTAAAGCCTTTGATGAAGCTGGAATAGTCATGTGGTGTGGTTCCTTTTCAAAGACACTTGCACCGGGGTACCGTGTTGGGTGGGTAGCGCCAGGGAAATTCAAGAAGAAGATCATCCGGCAAAAACTGCTGCAGACCATCTCAACACCTGTTTTATATCAGGAGGTTATTGCAGATTTTATGGAGCATGGCCGTTATGACCACCACCTTCAAAACTTTAGAAATAAGCTATATTCAAACTGCTTTCAGTACCAACGCGCTATCGAAGAATATTTTCCTGATAATACAAAAATATCACAACCTCAAGGCGGATTCGTACTCTGGCTTGAATTGGATAAGAGAATTAATACAGCGTCCTTGTTTGATAAAGCCATCCGTCAGAATATAAGCTTTGCACCAGGTAGAATGTTTACACTGCAGGACCGTTATCATAACTGTATGCGGTTAAATTTTGCATTAGAATGGAATGATCGGATCCATGCCGATTTGAAACGGTTGGGTACGATCGTGAAGAATGCATTTTAAACATTTCTTATGATTAAGATCCTACGTTAGTTCATCAAGTTCAATTTCATCTTTCTTAGGCCCAACCCCCAATAATGGTTTCAATTTCACGATCCAATATAAGCACCTTTTAACAACCTTCGTTGCTTCATATGCAGTTACGAGCCCCGATCACTTTCGATGATATATGTTACATATTGCTCCATGCCAACATAATTTAGTTTTTGAAGTTAAGAAATTTTGAACAGTTTAAACTTATGTTTTAAACTTGCTCTAGCTATTACTGAAATGATTTTTATAGATAATAGTTTCTCCCGATTTTAGAGATAATAATAAGTTATGAAGGATTGTAAACCAATTCCTGCAGCAGTTCTTGTAGACGCATTGTAAGAGGACCCACTTGTTTGCCAAATTCTTTATATCCCAATAAAGTAGTTACCGGAGTAATATTTTTGGTAGTAGAACTAATAAATGCCTCACTTGCCGATGCGATTTCCTCCACGCTAATGTTACGAACTTCCACGTCCATGATGGTTTTTGCCAATTGGATAATTTTTTTACGTGTTATACCCTGTAAAACATCGTCACCCGCAGTTAACAATTTGCCATCTTCACTTATTAAAAAGAAGTTAGCACGCGGACATTCCGATATCAAGCCGTTTTGTATGTAAACCACATCGTCAGCCCCCTGCGATTTAGCTGCCTTAAGCGCCTGTATACCCATAACATAATCGATAGATTTGACGAGACTAAATGGACGGTGATAGTGAAAAGGAAGTAGTTTCAAACCTGTACTTTCCAACACTAAATTTCTTTTTAAAGCTTGCTGACTGATAATTAAATTGGGCTCAGCAATACTATACCCATCACTACTATACCCTCCAGTCAATAAAATTTTAATCCCAGAATCTGGAATAACATTCGCTTCCATTAAAGTTATTATTTGAGCTCTCAATTCATCTCTGGAGTAATTTACTGGTAGATCCATCAGATTTGCCGATTGAAAAAAGCGATCAAGATTATCCTCTAGAAATATAGGAATACCATTCACCGTTTTGAAAAAATCAAAAATACCGTAGCCGCGCACAATAGCAAGATCCGTAATTGATAATTTAGCTTCGTTTTCAGGAATTAATTTTCCGTTGAAGATCACATAGAGCGTTTGCATAAACTTTTTTATATTAAATTTTCAGCGAATACAAACCTATACAATCTTATAGTGAAAAACAAGCTGTAGTTGCTTGTTTAAATGATCATTTTAAATTAAAAAATTTCTTTTGGATTAATAATCAACAGTATTACTTTTATAAGTTGTTTTAAAGTGCAATTTGAGTATTGTTTAAATACTTAGAGCTCTTTGTGCCAAACAGCTCTAAGTAAAATGTTTACGATCTTCTTTTTGTGTAGTTTGGAAGGTGTTGATACTTATGATTAGAATCGTTAGTAAAACCATTTTTAAAATTGTATTTTGAAGAATTTGTAATTATTTATAATCCTAAATATGAATTATAAGCTTCGATAAGAGCTTGTTTCTTTTTTTCATCCTTTACAAAATTATCTATAGGTACTACACCGTCATTTCTAAAAAAATCAATTAGCGTATTGTTTTTTTCTGAAAAATTGTTCCATTCTTGGGAAACAACTTTTTTACCAGTATAATTCGTTACATCGATCATCCATGAATTGGTATTTTGATTACTTCCGCCGATAAATTGAATTGATAAGTTCTCTTTTAATGGTACTTCATCTTGAGGTTTATCTGTCCACATAGAGGGGCCAGGTATAAAATATTTATTAATTGTTGGTGACAACCAGCTCCCAGTATGAGTTTGTTGATTATTACGATAGAGATAATCCATTCGTTGTCCAACTTTAATTCGTTTTAAAACATGAGTTCCATAAAGGGAAATGATTTCTGTGGCCGTTTTTGTTTCAAGGTCCTTTTTGAATTGGGCGGTTACATATTTATATTCAGTTTCGACAAAATTTAAATCATATATTTCAAAAAAAGCAAATAATATGACTTGCGAAACTCCTTCATAATGATAGGTTAATGATTTAAACGTGGTGTCATTCTTAAATGATGATTCAAAAGTCTCTTTAAAAATATGCTTATATTTAGCTATTTCATCGCTACTCAAGCCAGCTCTTTCACCCATAGTTCTGATACATTCTTCCCTTGTTCCACTTATTTCTAGTTCAGGACCACCCATTGAAACGAAACCTGACGAGATCCTTCCGTTATCATTATGAAGGGCTTCAATATCGATTACTTTGTTTCTTGTAAATGCCGGATGTGCATATTTACCAGTAATATCATAACCATAGCCAAGCATAAAATATTTTTCCGTAGGATCTATTCTTTTCCAATTTATAATTGAAGTATCTGATAGATCTATTCCTGTAAAATAAGGATTAATTTTTTCTTCGCGAATGACTACCTTATCATCAGTTGTTTTATTGCATGAAGCAAATAGAAATAAAGAAAGTGCGAAAAGAGGTAATTTACGTATCATGACATTATTTTGCGAGTCAAAGATAAAAAAACTTCTTTAAATATTACATATCACTTGCGTCCTAAACGTTTAAAAAGTGGGGGGTGTTTGGATATAGCAAAGTTGCTATATTTAAATTGCAAAATTATAACACACCACCATGATAAATTTAAATGTTTTTAGTCAGATTTTATCTCTTATCGACCGCGAATTATTTAAATCG
>NZ_ASZT02000037.1:0-39697 GCF_001006065.1 Sphingobacterium sp. IITKGP-BTPF85 | reverse complement strand
TTTGGATTATTTAATTATGCGACTAAAAATGTGGGTGGATTTGTTGATTTTGACTATTTCCACATCCGGCCCTAATTTTTAACGGTCTTAGGACTTTACTGCTTAATAGCTGTAGGTCCCGATAATTCTTCAAGCTCCTACGTCATTATAACGTAGGGGCTTGTTTTTTTAGTTGGACATCTGTTACAAAATGTAGGGATGAAACCTACACCATCTAAATTTTTAGTAAAGTGGGTAGTTTTACCAAAAAACTTTCTTTTTAGCGGTTTTATTCTACCATTTAAACATTTTTATCTGTTAATAACACATATGTATCAGGTGCTAAATCGTCGTACTTGTAATTTTACAATTGTCATCATGAACTTGTGATACTGAACACATCGATAATCTTAAACATTATTGGTGGACCTAAAAAATATCAGGTATGCTTCAGCAGCTGCATGATGCATAAAAACCAATTATTTACAAGACAAAAATGAAAACTGAAACGCAAACTACAGGCGAACAGAAAGGTTTCTATAAACTTTCGTCGTTGCAACGAATAGGATTTGGATCAGGTGATCTGGCGCAAAACCTGATTTACCAAACGGTATCCATGTATCTGCTTATTTTTTACACGAATGTATTTGGGATATCTGCAACAGCGGCGGGAATTATGTTTCTCGTGGTTCGTGTTATTGACGTGATATGGGATCCAATTGTGGGTGCATTTGTTGATAAAAAGAATCCTAAAATGGGAAAATACCGGTCTTATTTAATTCTAGGCGGTATCCCATTAACTGGATTTGCCATACTCTGTTTTTGGAATGGATTTTCTGGATCATTACTCTATGCCTATATAACCTATGTTGGATTATCTATGATTTATACCTTGATCAATGTACCGTATGGCGCACTAAATGCATCGCTGACGCGCGATACGGATGAAGTAACAAAACTGACGTCGACCCGTATGTTTATGGCGAATATGGGTGGTCTGGCAGTAGGATATGGGGTACCTATACTGGTTCAATATCTTTCGCCAAATGGAAAGATCAATTCTCCCGCATCTGCGCAAGCTTGGTTTATTACAATGACGCTCTATGCTATCGCGGGCTTATTGTTATTGGTTTTCTGTTATACGCAAACTAAGGAACGTGTTGTCATGGATGTGAAAGAAACCGAAAATGTAAAAGTTTCGGATCTGTGGACAGCATTTAAACATAATGGACCTTTGCGCATATTGGCATTCTTCTTTATCACTGCATTTGCCATGATGGCGATCGGAAATGCTGCGGGCTCATATTATATGATCTATAATGTCCAAGCACCAGAAATGCTTCCTTATTTTATGGCATTAGGATCTATTCCAGCCTTTATTTTTATGCCACTGGTGCCTGCGATAAAGCGTGCGATAGGTAAAAAGCAACTGTTTTATGTGTTCTTAACAATCGCCATATTAGGAATGATCATGCTTTATATTATTTCTGTCATACCCGCTTTAAGGAGTCAGGTTTGGTTGGTGTTAGTGGCACAATTTATTAAATCCACAGGCATCATAGTAGCTACAGGATATATGTGGGCATTGGTACCCGAAGTGATTTCCTATGGCGAGCATGCGACAGGAAAACGGATCTCCGGGATCGTGAATGCTTTGACCGGTATTTTTTATAAAGCAGGTATGGCCCTGGGGGGCGTCGTACCAGGTCTCGTGCTTGCATATGTCGGTTTTGATAAAGACAATACCGTTACGCAATCGTCTTTTGCCGAGCAGGGTATCCTTTGGTTAGTGGTTGTTATACCTGCTATTTTATTACTGGTAGCCATGTTCATTATTTCAAAATATGAATTGGACGATGCGGTGATCGATAAAATAAATCATGAAATAGAATCAAGACACAAGAATTAAATCGTTAAAAATGAATAAAGTAAAGATCGTTTTTTTGGCAGGCATCGCTACATTGGGTTTGGCATGCACCTCGACTAAATCACAACAGGTAACGGGTGATCGAACCATTGAAGACCAAGTTATATTGAAGCATGCTTTCAAGGATAAATTTTATATCGGTACAGCTTTGAATCTGGAACAAATATGGGAACGCAATGCCGCCGCTATTTCGGTGGTAAAAGCTCAATTTAATTCCATCGTGGCCGAAAACTGTATGAAAAGTATGTACCTGCAACCCCGGGAAGGGGAGTTTAATTTTAAAGATGCAGATCGTTTTGTCGCATTGGGAGAGCAGCATGGCATGCATATCATCGGGCATACCTTAATGTGGCATTCGCAGACGCAACCTGGTTCTTATCGATGATAAAGGGAAGGATGTCTCGCGCGAAGTTTTGATTGAAAGGATGCGCAAGCATATCCATACCGTGGTTGGACGCTATAAAGGACGTATTCATGGCTGGGATGTGGTCAATGAGGCTGTGCTGGATAATGGTGAACTGCGGAAAAGTAAGTTTTACAATATCATCGGTAAAGATTTTATTAAGCTTGCTTTTCAATTTGCGCAAGAGGCAGATCCTAATGCCGAATTCTACTACAATGATTACTCAACAGCTATTCCTGCTAAACGAAATGGAATTATGAAGCTGGTCAAAGAGGTGCTAGATTCGGGTGTCCGTGTTGATGCTATTGGCATGCAAGAACATAATGGATTAGATAATCCTGCCCTAAGTGAAGTGGAAAAGTCAATTGTCGATTTTGCTAGTTTAGGGACAAAAGTGATGGTGACGGAAATGGATATTTCTGTATTGCCTCATGTAAATCCCAATATGGGAGCAGAAATCAGTGAAACGTATCAGTATAAAAATGAATTAAATCCATATAAAGAAGGTTTGCCGGATGCTATAGCGAAAGCTTTAGCTAGCCGTTACAAGGATTTTTTTAAATTATATCTAAAACATGACGATAAAATAACGCGTGTAACGGTGTGGGGGGTAGGTGATGGTGATTCGTGGAAAAATGGATGGCCAGTTCCCGGACGGACGGACTATCCTTTGTTATTTGACCGGGAGTATAAACCTAAACCTTTTGTCAAGGATTTAATTGAATTAGCAAAACAAAAATAACCCTATAATTTTATGAATAAAGGACGATATTTAGTACCCAATGATTTTATGGCTGATCCGTCGGCACATGTTTTTGAGAATAAAATTTACATATATCCTTCGCATGACTGGGAAAGTGGTATTCTGGAAAATGATCATGGCGATCATTTTGATATGAAAGATTACCATGTTTTTTCTATGGATGATATGGATGCCGAGGCGGTCGATCATGGCAAAGTATTGGACGTAGCAGATATTCCGTGGGGTGGAAGACAGCTCTGGGATTCGGATGTGGCGACAAAAAATGGTAAATATTATCTTTATTTTTCATTAAAAGACCAGACCGATGTCTTTAGGCTTGGAGTAGCGGTAAGTGATACGCCATATGGTCCTTTTATTCCGGAGGAGAATCCGATCAAAGGAAGTTATAGTATAGATCCCTGTGCTTTTCAAGATGATGATGGTAGCCATTATCTGTATTTCGGGGGAATATGGGGCGGGCAGCTTCAATATTACAGAAATAACAAAATGACTTATCCCATGGATTTGCCGCACTGGCATGATCTGGCGCTATGTCCAAAAGTTGTAAAACTAACGGAGGATATGTTGCAATTTGATGAAGAACCAAAAGATCTTGTTATTTTGGATCAAGAAGGTAACCCTCTTAAACAGGGAGATCTAGACCGCCGTTTTTTTGAGGCTTCCTGGATGCATAAATTTGGCGACAAGTATTATTTCTCTTATTCTACCGGTGATACGCATTTATTGTGTTATGCAATCGGGGATAATCCTTATGGTCCATTTACCTATCAAGGTGTGATTCTGACTCCGGTGGTTGGTTGGACCACTCACCATAGTATACTGCAATTTAAAGAGAAATGGTATTTGTTTTATCATGACTGTGTGCCCTCTGGCGGTAAAACATGGCTGCGGAGTATGAAAGTAGTCGAGCTGGAATATGATGAAAAGGGATTAATCAAGACGATGGATGGGCAAGAATGCTGAACTTGAGGAACTTTTGTAGCCTAACCAATTATAAACCTGATTTTTAATCTTATGATGAAAATAAGTTGTTTTCTTTTGCTTTTTATTTTCCCTTTTTCTCGTATTCAGGCGGAGGACGGAAGTAAGCTATGGCTCAGGTATGTTCCTGTCTCTAAAGAAATAGCTCAAAGTAGATCCATCACGGTTGCTGCTGAAAACCCAATTGCGGTACGTGCACAACAAGAATTAATTACTTTTTGGAGGGGACAGTCCATTGGATTAGAACTAGATAAAAAATTGCCGTATTTAAAAGATGGTTTTAAAATAACAGGTCATCGAGATCGGATCAAGGTGACCGCACATGAGCCCGCCGGTTTATTATATGCAGCTTACCATCTGTTGCAATTACAGGAAACGGATCAACAGGTTTTAAATTTGAATGTGGAAGAAATACCATCATTTGATATCCGTATGCTCAATCATTGGGACAATCTTGATCGCACGATTGAACGTGGTTATGCCGGATATTCGTTGTGGAAATGGGATGAATTGCCAGGTGTCATATCTCCTCGATATGAAGAGTATGCACGAGCTAATGCTTCTATTGGTATCAATGCTGTTGTTATTAACAATGTAAATGCCTCTCCTCAAATTTTGAGTTCGGAATATGTGATTAAATTAAAAAGTCTGGCTGATATCTTTAGAAGATATGGAATCAAAGTTTATTTATCTGTGAATTTTTCTTCACCGAAGGTGTTAGGAGGAACTTCTGATTCAGACCCTCTAAATCCGGAGGTCATTTTATGGTGGAAGAATAAAGTCAAAGAGATTTACAGTGTTATTCCTGATTTCGGCGGTTTTTTGGTGAAAGCGAATTCGGAGGGCCAACCTGGTCCTCAGGATTATGGCAGAACGCACGCTGAGGGGGCAAATATGCTTGCCGCTATTTTAAAACCGTATCAGGGTTTTGTGATGTGGCGGGCATTTGTTTACAATCCTACGACCGAAGATCGTGCCAAGCAGGCCTATCAGGAATTTGTGCCACTCGACGGTTCCTTTAGCGATAATGTGATTATTCAAATCAAGAATGGACCGATCGATTTTCAGCCTCGTGAACCTTTTAATCCGCTCTTTGGTGCACTTAAAAAAAGTCATGAAATGGTTGAATTTCAGATCACGCAAGAGTATCTGGGATTTTCGAACCATTTGGTTTATTTAGCACCGCTATTTAAAGAGACATTGGATCGTGATACTTATGCGGATCGAGCGGGAAGTACAGTCGCCAGATTAACGGATGGTACCTTACGGCCTGCGCGAAAGACAGCAATTGCAGCGGTGGCGAATATTGGCGATGATACCAATTGGACAGGTCACCACTTTGCACAGGCGAATTGGTATGCCTATGGAAGACTGGCGTGGAATCATCATCTCGCGTCTGAACAAATTGCGGAAGAATGGATCGCAATGACATTTTCGAAAGATAAGCAGTTTATAGCTGCTGTGAAAGAAATGATGATGACTTCGCGGGAAGCTGCTGTTCATTACATGATGCCCTTGGGGCTGCACCATATCTTTGCGTTTGATCACCACTATGGACCGGAACCGTGGGGCGATCAAAAGGGAGGCCGTCCCGATTGGATGCCCTGGTATTATCATCAAGCAGATACGATAGGCGTTGGGTTTGATCGGACAGCAAGCGGTAGCAACGCAATCTCACAATACAGTCCTGAAGTCGCGAACATATATGGAGATATCAAGCTCTGTCCTGATCAGTTTTTACTCTGGTTTCATCATGTACCATGGAATTATACCATGAAGAGCGGAAGGTCCTTATGGGATGAATTATGTTATAAATATGATCATGGCGTCATGCAGGTACGCGACATGCAAAAAACATGGGATAGATTGGAAAATCAGGTCGATCAGCAACGTTTTGCTGAAGTGCAATCGAAACTGAAGATTCAAGCTAAAGATGCGGTATGGTGGAAAGATGCCTGTCTCCTTTATTTTCAAACATATTCCAAAAGACCTATACCTTATGATATCGAAAGACCTGTATATGAATTGGAGGATTTGAAGAAAATCAAGCTGAATATGAAACATCATAATTAACGTCTTATTGCGCATAGCGGTAAGTGTTAGTAAGGGAAATGATCGGTTTTCTATGTTGAATGGACGATAACCTGTTTTACTTATGATGAATTAAAAAATTATTGAAAACATAAATTACAAAGATAAGATGCAGATCATGCAACAGAAAAAACAGATAAAATTAGGATTATTGTCCTGCCTATTTGCTTTTACTTTACTATCATCCTGTCAGGCAATGCGCGCAGATGAGAGAAAAGAGCCGATCGGAGAAGTGGTAGGGCAACCCTTGTACAGTAATTTTAAATACACCGGCAACGACGCTTTCTATAGTGAAAATCCAATTGTGCCAGGTCAATTTTACAGCACCATTTTACAGGGCTGCTATCCTGATCCCAGTATCACCAGAAAGGGAGATGATTATTATTTAGTCGCTTCTTCCTTTGTGATGTTTCCTGGCGTTCCTATTTTTCATTCCAAAGATATGGTCAACTGGAAGCAGATCGGCCATGTGCTAAACCGCGAGTCGCAGCTACAAGTTGGTACTGCAGGTATCAGTGAGGGGGTATATGCGCCGGATATTATGTATAATCCAAATAATGACACCTTTTATATGATCACAACGCAATTTGCTTCGGGGATCGGTAATATGGTTGTTAAAACTAAAGACCCGAAAGCAAACAATTGGTCTGATCCGATTAAATTACAGTTTGATGGAATTGATCCGGCTTTATTTTTTGATGATAATGGCAAAGCATATGTGGTGCATAATGATGCTCCGGATAAAGGAAAAGAACTATACACAGGTCATCGGGTGATCAAAATCTGGGAATACGATGTTGCGAATGATCAGGTGATCCCGGGCACGAGTAAGATCATCGTTGATGGAGGAGTAGATCTAGCCAAGCAACCCATCTGGATTGAAGCACCGCATATTTATAAGAAAAATGGACAATATTATTTGATGTGCGCTGAAGGGGGAACGGGAGGGAATCACAGTGAGGTTATTTTTTCGAGCAGTCATCCAATGGGGCCTTATACTCCTGCGAAAAATAATCCGATTCTTTCACAGCGTCATCTCCCTGCAGATAGACCCAATAAAGTGGATTGGGCGGGTCATGCAGATCTAGTTCAAACTGCTGATGGGGAATGGTACGGTGTATTCTTAGCGGTTAGACCAAATGAAAAGAATCGGGTCAACACCGGTCGGGAAACATTTGTGCTACCTGTTGACTGGTCTGGTGAATGGCCGATTTTTAAAGGAGGAATGGAGCCCCTTAAAGCATTGGTGCATACACCGAAAGGGATTGAAACTAGTAAAGATAAATCAAGCTTTTTTCCAAATGGCAATTTCACTTTTACGGATTCATTAAATGAAAAAGTGCTGGATGAACGCTGGATTGCCTTGCGTGGACCTCGTGAAAAATTTATAGTGAATGAAAAGAATGAATTAGCTATTAAACCTTTTGATGTTCATATTAATGAGAAAAAACCAATTTCGGCACTATTTTACAGACAGCAGCACCTCGCATTTGCGGCGGAGGTAGAAATGGATTATACTCCAGATTCTGAAAAGGACTTTGCTGGTATTACCTGTTTCCAAAGTGAAAAATTCAATTATGTATTGGGTGTAACAAAATCAGAAAATGCATATTATATGCGATTAGAGCGTTGCGAAAATGGTGTGATAAAAGTCCTTGCGCAGCAGAAAATCAATAGATCGGGTAAAATGAAATTACGCGTTAGTGCATCAGGTGATGACTATACATTTTCATATGCTTTAGCTGGTCATGATTATCAGAATCTAGGTGGAACTGTATCGGGAGATATTCTTTCTACAGATGTCGCAGGTGGATTTACAGGAGCGATGATTGGACTTTATGCAACATCTGCATATGAAACACCGGTAGAAAAATAGGGTGACGGTCTTTATTGCTATGCTTATCAAGGAAATTCGATTATGTATTTTCCCTGATAAGCATATTTTTAGTTTAATCTAACGCTTTTGTATCCCTATTGCTTAAGGTGTTAAACCCAGCACGACATGGGCATAATTAATCCCCAGCTGTCTATAACCTGCGGCACTAAAGTGCAGGCCATCTGCCACACCTTCACAATCCTTTGAAGAGACAACATGAGCATTTTGAAGAGTTTTGGGTAGCGTTCTAATAATGGTATTCATGCTCGCACATTTACCACCTTGATCTGCTGCTAATAATTCACCAGCTAGGAGTGGAGTTTTTTCTTCCTGCAATGCTAGATCTTTCAATAGGTTGTGATATACTTGACTGACCTTGTTAGGCCAATCTTGGTCTCCCGTATTTGATTCACCCTGATGGAGTAAGATGCCTTTGATGACTCCACTTTGCTGTGCGATCTTTCCCATTTCAACTAATCTATCGTAGGGATTATTGTCGTACGAAGCTAACATACCTTTCATCCAGTTAGGGGCTCTATGTATATAATTGGTTACGCTATCTTTATCAAATAATTGGATATGGCAACCACCAATGGATACATTGATGATCCCTATGCGAATACTATCTGGGAGATTTTCGACGAGTGTCCTACCAAAATAATCTGCTGGTGTAAGACCTGTATTGCATCGGGTGATAGGAGGTTTGGCGAGATACCATTCTCCTTTTTTACGATTGAGATCCGGGCAATCAACCGCTTGAAGTGAATAGAAACGGTGATTGACTAAGGTATCTTGATCTTCAAATTTGCTATGTCCCTCCATGTTGGATTGACCAAAACATAAATAGATATGAAAGTTTTTGTCTTGCGCATAACCAAGCGTGCAAAAAAACAAAAACAGTAAAAGAAATTTAAATTTTAAGGTGCGTTTTTTCATAGTTTTAATTTATCCTATTTTTTTTAGAGAGGGAAATCTTCCCTCTCTTTTATTCTATACTTGCTTATTATTTTTGCTTTTGAAGTGCTTCTGCTACCGCTTGATATGCGGGTTTACGAACAAAGGATTCTGTCCAGATTCCAATCGGTTCGCCTCTTCTCCAAAAAGAGTTTTCACGATCGGGGCTGTCCAGAGGACTCCAGATGGTGATCCCATATTGTTGTGCTTTCGGGATAATTTCAAAGTATTTTTCAATGACAAATTTGTACATATCTGCTTGTTGCTGATACATTGCCGCTGTTGCATTGGCTGTTTTAATGTTGTCGCCAAGACCGATATCAAGCTCCGATACTTTGATCATTTTACCGGTTGCGGCGAGTAATTTGTACATGTTAACAATGTCATCTTTATTGGCCGTGCTATTGATATGCATCTGCGTACCGATGCCATCTACCTTGGCGCCTTTACTTCAACATAATTGACGTAGGCAATTAAACCTTTACATTTATCACCACTACCTTCAAGACCATAATCGTTTATAAAAAGGATATCATTGGGATTTCCATATTTTCGGGCAAGTTGAATGGCTTTTACCGCATAGTCTTTACCCAGATAGTCTTGCCAATAAAATTCGTCCTCTGCAAACTCGGCTTTGCCAATTCCAGTTTTCAGGGCGTACTGATCAGGCCAATCGGACATGGGCTCATTGACCACATCCCATGCTTTGACATCATCTTTGGTTACAGACATCATCCCTGAAATAAAAGTTTCCAAGGCTTGGGTCAGTATGGATTTTTTCTCGTCAGGTGTTTTTTCAATAACAGTTCCACCAGGTCCGCCATATCCTTCACCTTCGGCGGATTGTGATCGGGTAGAACTATTGCCCCAACCAACCCATCCGCTGATGCCTTTTTCAAAATCTCCGTCAGGGATCAGCTCCACATTACTACCAGCCTTTTTTAACGATATGTTGTCTATAAAAACTGTTCCAGCAAACTGACCAAAATTGATGATAAATCGAGTGCGTAGTGCCGTTGTTTTTAGTTTTAGTTCATATTCTTTATAATCAGTAGTAAAAGCAATAGAACCAAAACTGTCACCAGTATAATTAACTGTTTCTTGTAGATCTAAACCAATATTTCCAGCTTTACTGCCTCTTGCTGTGATTTTTAATGTGTATTCGGTAGCGTCTTCTAATCCTTTGGGGTCATATGCAGTCTGTGCTTCCCATGCATTGACAACTGATGGATTAGTCATCTTTAGTGCATAGCCCGAAAGTGATGGGACATTGATGCCTCCTGGTACTGGTACTGAGCCAGAGGGCAGTAGTACTGGTGCAATCAGACTATTTAAGTAAACGGCATTCTGCCTGAATGCCAAGTAAGTGTATGCCAAAAGTGCCATGTTATTTTCTTGTGCAGCTTTGATCACACGTTCCAGTTTACTTAAGTTCAACGTGCCATCGGCTTGTACAATAGAAGCATGTTTCATTTCGTATCCCATGACCATTTCTTCAAAGTTGCGATTTGCTAAACGGTACATCACACCTTTATTGAGGTAATCGTCCATATTGAGTGCTACCCCCCATTTGAAATTTGGATGCGCATTTTATCGATGTAGGAGATCAATGGGCTATAGGTATCAATATTTTCTTGTACAATAATACTTTCAGGCTTTTCTGTCCCATATTGGAGTATTTCATGTTTTGCGCAGGAACAGAATAGGAGACCAGCTATGAGGCCAACACCTATCTTTGTATGTAATCTTTTCATATTTTTATGGTTTTATTGCGACCGTAAAAGTTTCCATTTTAACACCTCGGTCACGCATGACTAAGGTATCTTTTGTACTCACATTCATCTTTGCATATCGATTTGATAATCGAGATACAAGACATCACGATCGGTATTTCCCCAACTATTTTTATCACCCTTTTTTACAAAGCTGCCTTTTCCTGATGCTGTGACCCCAGTAGTAGCAGAGCTGATGAGACAATTGTTATTATTGTCAAAAGATAGCATCAGATTACAGTTGATATTTGTGCCGTCAACATCCTTAAATGTTAATGGAAGTATTGTGTTTTTCAAAGACGCTGTCGTCAGGCTTTTTACCTCATCTTTTTCGACGTATGCATTTCTTCTATTTTGAGTTTGGCTGAGGGCATTATTTCCATTTTTACCAACGATGACATCGCGGCCGCGACGGAGGTAATTGCCTTGCCAGGTATTGATATATTTGATAGCGTAGAAGATGTAATCTTTAGGAGCAGTGTCCCAATCATCAGCTACTGCTTTTCGGCGTAAGCTTCCTGCTTTTGGAATTCCGGATAGGATAGAGTCTGCATTCATGACATGGTCTAAACGGATCGGAAGTACATAATGGGTGGTGATAGCTTTAGGGTCAGCAAAGAAATCATCGGTCAGCTGTATTTCCACGCCACCTGTCAAGCTGCCTTTTGGTATCATTATTTTATTGGATGCTAGTGTATAATAATTACTCGGCAAGGGAGTGACAGCTGCACCTGTTGAATTGAATATGATGTTGCTTGTCATCGCGTTGTCTACCGTAAAATCAATGTTGATGTCTTTTTTATTATCGTAAACACCACCTGTTGTAGCCATTACTTTAACTTTACCTTCATTATCTAATGCTGTATCAAATAGGTCTTCACCCATAGTAATAGTCCTTACAGGATATTGATATGCGAAGTATACGGTCTGATATTTAAAATCTGGAAATTCCCAGTCCTGATTTTACAGGAGGTAAATAGGAATATGAGTATAACGGAAAATATATGTAATTTTTTCATCTGATTATTTTTAAAAATGTTTTACCACCCCATGTTTTGTTCAAGGTTACTGTATTTTAGGATTTCACTGTAGGGAATAGGACCGTATTGCATATAAGGTTCATACACCCGGTTTTCAACATTGAAAATCGTATAGCTATTATTTTGAATACTGACACCGCGTGCCGCTTCAGTGAGATTTTTATTCCATCTTCTGATATCCCAAAAACGAAAACCTTCAAAACATAATTCTAGCCTTCTTTCATTACGGATGAGTTCGCGCATCAGTTCTTTATTGTTTTTGACCTGATTGAGGTAAGGGTCTCCATTGGTTGTCCCTACACCGGCACGTGTCCGGATTGCTTTAATGATATCGTAAGCCGAAAATGATTGTGTCCCAGTACCGGTAGGTCCCCAAGCTTCATTGGCCGCTTCGGCATAGGCGAGATAGATCTCCGTCATACGCAGGCGCGGTGTGATGTGATATTGCCCCGATGTAGAGGAGGGGTTGAGATTGACGTCCTGACGTAAAAGTTTGCGTAAATAATATCCTGTTCGGGTGGAAGTTTCTACTTTATTTAACCCATCATTGGTTGGGCTGTTTACGGTTGTATTGATTGCCGTATTATTAACTCCGGCAGTACCGCCATTGACTAAAATATACTGTTTAAGCCTAGGATCACGATTTTCGTAAGGGGCTTGAGCATTGAATCCACTATTTGCGATATCGGACACTGGATACCCGTTGGCCATTGGAAACGCATCGACCAGATTTTGGGAGGGATTAATCCGCCCACGTCCAAACAAAGTTGGTGGAAATTGATCGGCTTCTAAATTTGATGAAGGATCACCACGGTCTACACGCCATAGTATTTCCGAAGTATTGCGTCCTTCGTTCATAGCATTCACGCTATTTTGCTGATAAAATAATGCGCCTTGAGGGTCTATGCCAGATACACCTCCTTTTTGCTGGATCACAAGACCTGCATAGTTTGCGGCGTCAGCCCAGGTAGTTGTATTGCCACTTGCAAAAGCTGGACTTGCGGCCATAAGCGCAGCTTTGGCCTTGATAGCTTGTATAATTCGTTTACTCATGCGTAAACGAAAATGTTTGCCGAAAACTCGATTATAATCGTCCATTTTAATGGCTAATGCTTGATATTTAGCGGGAACTTCACTTTGCGATGAAATATCTTCATAATCTAGCGGTAATAAGTCCTCCGCTTTTTGAATATCTGCATAAATTTGTTTCATACAGGCTTCAAAAGAGGCTCTTTTATGATTGAAATCGGATGATAATACCTCATGTTCAAGTATAATGGGTACACCCATAAGTTCACCGCTACTCGTTTTTCCTGCGTGGGATTGAAGCAGATGAAACATAAATAAGGCACGGAGACCATATGCTTCACCTTTCATCCGATCACTGAACATGGTGGTGACCTGTTCTGTCGAGGCCCAACTTACTTTGTCCGTTAATGCTAAAAAGTTGTTGATATACTGTATTGCTGATTTGCTATTCCGCCATTGATCAAACGGATTGTTGATTGCAGTCCATTGCCCTGTAGAAATTTTTGATAATCGTTAATTCTTTCATTAGTTACTGCATCATCTGTGGCCACATCGTTAAATGACCAGCTGTTTGTTGGGACTCTGTTGTAGCCATTTAGTAATAAACCTTGTGCGTACAATGGTCTGTCGTATGCTGTCTCGATATCTAAAATATTTTCGATAGCAGGCTCAAACATATCTTCACATGACGTGAATGAGAGGGCGGAGGAAATGCTGAATATGAATATGATTTTTTCATGTCAATTAGTTTTCACTGGTAATTTAGAATATGGCCTTTACACCGAAATTGAAAAATCTTGTTCTCGGTGTACCACCTACGTTGAGTTGCATCGTTTCTTTTTCTTTGGCAATGGTCATCAAATTATAACCATTTGTATAGATACCGAGTTCTTTAACGATTCCCTTTCCGATAACACCTGTTGGGAAATCATAGGAAATCTGTACTTTGGAGAGGTCAAATCGATTGGTTTTATACATCCAAAAATCTGAACTTCGTAAATTATTGTCGCTGTTTCCAGTTGTCAATCGTGGATATGTGGCAGTTTCTTTATTTTCTTCCGTCCAACGACCACGTGCTATAATGGAGTATTTATCTTCGCCCTTCATCCAGAAATAAGAGCTGTTTTTCATTTCATATGCACCGTATCTTGCAGTTGCAACAGCAAATAATGTTACATTTTTCCATTTAGCAGTGATATTAAAACCCAGTGAAAATGGAGCTCCTGCCCAACCGGCTTTACCTAAATAAACTTCGTCGCGTGTATCAATAATACCGTCGCCATTTTGATCCTTATACTTAATATCTCCAGGTTTAACTTCTCCAAAAGCGGTTAAAGGTGCTTGGTCTATTTCTGTTTGGTCTCGGTAAAATCCGTCATTTTGAAGTCCCCAGATCGCATCTAAAGGTTTATTAGCACGGTTTTGATATGCACTTTCAAACAATTCATCGCGTTTTACTGCTTTCGTGTCATAATAAAGACCCGTTACTCCTAATGAAAGAAAACTATTGTTAAATGTTTTATTGATATTTAATCCAAAATCTATCCCCTGACGCTCATCTACATTATAATTTATAAATGGTAATTCTGAGTAGGTCGGCCAATAGGACATAAAGTACATCGGATACAGTGTATTTGGCTGTACCAGCATCCCATGCATCTGGTTGTAAAAATAAGAAGCATTAAATGTCACCAAGTTATTGTATAGGCCGGCTTCTATGCCAAAGGTGATCTCCCTACGTTGTGGATAGCGCATATCCATATTTTCACCTCTGAAACGATCAAAAGTGTGTACCAGTTGGCCATCACTCCAACTGTACCATGCCGCATTATTATAGGTGTAATATCCTTTATATAAATAATAATCCTCTATATCGAGGTCGGTATTGATAATACCAGCAGATGCCTTTAATTTTAAGTTGTTAAAAACAGTGTTGTCCTTCATGAATTCTTCTTCACTTATGCGCCATGCCATCGATAAAGTTGGTGAAATGGCTTTACGTTTGGCTTCTGGTAATTTAGCAGAATGTGGCAAAGCAGCACTGAAATCGACATAGTATTTATTTTCAAAATGGTATCCGAGCTGCAAACCTAGGTTAGCATTGCTTTGCTTGTGATAAGCCTCAGACTGTCCAATCTGAAATGCATTGGCCAATACGATTGCAGACACATGATGTTGCTCGTTAAATGTACGTGCATAGTTTAATTGCGCTGTAAAACCTAAAGTTTGTCTGTATGCACTTCCGCCTATATTCTGTACTCCCGAAATACGGTCGTCACCATATTTGGTAAGACTACTGATGAGATCGGTACCATTATAGTTGTTCCAGTTGGCTTGGTATACGGCATAATTATTATTATACGATTGATTATACTGATTTTGATAATCAATAGCCATTGCCGTATTAAATGTTAAACCTTCCAGTACATCATTTAGATTAAAATTCAACCCCGTATTAAACTGAAATTGTCGGTTTAAGTGTCTATTACTTCCGCCTGCATAGATATTGGCAAATGCGTTTGTCTGATCCAATTGACTACCGCCTAATAAGTATTTGTCATCTACAAGAAAGTTACTGTTGTTGACAAAATTAAGGAGTTTTCGTCGTTTTCTTCAATCATGCTGATCGGTACGAGTGGAGAAAAGCGGTGTGGTCTCCCTGTTGCGGCAGCAGCCCAATAATCTGCATTGACACCCTTGGAAGTATAGAAGCTCGCTGCTGCGTCTACATTTAATGAGATGACTTTGTTTAACTTTACATCAATATTGCCGCGCATATTAAAGCGATTGGAGCTGTTGTTGTCTACTGCCTCACCAAAGTTTAATAATGATCCCGCAGACCAAAATCCAAATTGGTATAATATTGTGTCCGTTCGTTACCTCCGGAGACTTCTGCTGTGGCATCGTATCTATTGTAACTCTTTTTAATGTAGTCTGAAGAATAATAATCTACATTCGGGTAGCGATAAGGATTCTCTCCCGTGCTATGCTTATAAATATTCTCCTGTGTGTATAGATTAGGAAGTCCGTCGTTGCGTCTGGCCTCATTATAGAGGGTCATATATTCAGCAGAACCGAGATATTTAGGATAACTGATGGGGGTATTGATCCCTGCATTGGTACGAATGTTTATTTTTTGAGTACCTGCTTTTCCACGTTTGGTGGTCATGTAGATGACTCCCTTTGCTGCACGGCTACCATAAAGTGCAATCGCATTTGCATCTTTCAGTACGGAGATCTGATCAATTTCTGTAGGCATAACATTTTCGGCATCTCGAGGAAATCCATCCACTAACAGCAGATAACCTGAAGATCCCCATATGTTTCCATTATAGCCAGAAACAAGTGCATCGAGATTTTCGAGACTATAGGTTGTATAATTTTTTTCCATTAATTGAGCAAGATTAACCGCTTGGACTTCGCCCATGAGATTTTGCTTTTTGACTTTGCGAAAGGCCACTTGTATGAGCGCTGTAGTATCCGTTTGCAGGGTATCTTGTAATCCGAATCTTGCTAGTGATATTGGGGCATTGTTTTTATATGGAAATAAGCGAGATGCCGATGCGTCAAGCGTACCCAAACCGACCATACTCAGGCACAATGCTATTTTTAATTTTTTATATTTCATTGTCTCATAATTTTATGAATTGATCGCTCATTTGAGTTACCATCCAGGATTTTGTGAAAATTCAGGATACATACTGACATCAGATACTTTTAAGGGAAGCCAGTAATGCTTGCTTGTAAATTTTCGTTCTATTAATACTTTTTCTTTCATATTTACCACACGGTTTTGAGTAGGGTCAGCTGTATTAAAAGTCCCCGTTCTATCAAATTCAAGTGCAGTTTTTAGGGTGTATGGGCTTTCCGTAAGTAATAACCATCTTCTCAAATCATTGAAACGATGTCCTTCATAGGCAAGTTCAACTGCTCTTTCGCGGCGTAATTCACTCATAAAGGCATCGGAAGAAGCTAAGAATTTTGTGTTCACAGCATCGACTCCAGCACGTTTACGAATGATATTGACTGCTTCTACCGCAGTTTTATTATAATTTGCCGATTTTCCATTAGCAGAATTATTTCCCATCGATGCCGCTTCGGCATACATGAGGTAGACATCTGCCAGACGCATGTAGGGAACATAGATGTGCATATTCGATCCGTAGTCAAAAGCTCTGTCATAATCGTTTGTTGTTAAAGGAATAAATTTGCGCAGTGTATAACCCGTACGGCTACCATTCTGAATATTACGATAAGATCCATTGGTATAGAGTTGGGCGTATCGGTATTCATTTTCCGGTCTATCCTTGGGAGGTATGGTTCCTTTTATGACCTTAACGCCATCAAAGACGATATCATTGTAAAATCTTGGGTCACGTCCTTTCCAAGGGTATGCTGGATCATAACCGGACTCTGCGTCTGCTTGTGTGAAATCTTTAATCGGTAGACCGTTTGCCATTCCATAGTAATTGACATAATTGGCTGTAGGGACAAATTTGAGAGCATCGCCTTCGGTGATTAAGCTCGGCATATACTGCTTACTGGTTCCATAATGGGTGTTGTTGCCCGCATTGTAAGGACCTCTAAAGATAGCTTCAGTACTTCCTGGGAGTGCCCAATTTTCACTTATTGTATAGAAATTAAGGTGATAATTTTCAAAGTCCACCAATTTATATGGAGCCTGTCCACTTTCGGTCAGTGATAACAATTCTCCAAAAGCTTCCGCTGCTTTTTTGCAGTAATCGGTTTGATAGGTGCGGCTACCGGTCACCGTAAAATTCATCAATGGACTACCCGCCCACAGGTAATTTTTACCTAGATAACCCAAAGCCATTATTTTATTGATGCGCAGCGCGTTTTTCCCCAGTGTCCGCTTTCCCGGATTGGTATCATCCCAATTGATGGGTAAAAGATTGGCAGCTTCACGAAAATCTGCAGCGGCCAAATCTGCACATTCATGGTAATTGAGACGTGGAAGTGTTAGTTTTTCATCACTTGGCAATACTTTATTAATATAGGGCATACCGCCGAAATATTCCATCAACCGATGGTGAAACCAACCTCTAAAGAAAAGCAATTGTCCTTTGATAAGATCCCGTTCTTCCTGAGTGGCTTCGGTCATTTTATCCATATTTTCAAGACCAATGCTAATTTTTCGAAGACCGAACCAAGCAGCATTCCAAAGGTCTTTATTGATATTGCGATCGTTTCCTCCTATAAATTCCGTTGTAAAATCATTTTGTTCCATCCATCCTGCACCCCAGCCATCGTGCTGTGCCTGCCAGGCCCAAAAATTGCCATTATCGATTTTATGGATAAAGTGGTAATCGCCAGCGGTAGAGGTAATCTCGTCTTCGCCCCAGTTCCAGGAATTGGTCCAGTAGAGATTGCTGAAATTAACAATACAATGGTATAGCTCTTCAGTATAGCCTTGGAAATTATTGAAGTTTTTAAACGCTTCTTTTTCTGAAATAATAGATTGTTCTTCTTTGTCGAGGTACTTTTTACAAGAACTCATGTATGAAGAGGAAACTATAACACCAAAAGAAACAATAATTTTTAAATATTTTTTCATCATCATATCGATTAAAAAGTAATGTTCGCGCCTAGGTTAAAACGTTTGACGGTAGGGTAGGCGCCTTGTGAAGCCCATCCTGTACCTGCATAATTGGATTCTCGATCATCGGGCATTTTGGACCAGAATAAAAGGTTATGACCGTTGAGAAAGATGCGAATATGTTGAAATCCCATACGACGTATAAAATTGTTTTCAGCATTCAAGTTGTACGCAATCTCGCAGTCTTTAATCGGATATAAGATCCATCGTACATAAAACGGCTCCCGGGCGTATAGTTACTTGGAGTAGCAAGCCAACGGGGTAAAGGTACATCTGCGTCTGTTTGCTCCTTGGACCAATAGGATCCTTCGTGATAAGCTAAATTGCGCTGTCTTTCAAAACTATTCAATACGACCTGACGGGTGACATTGTTGACACCATACCATTGTGTCATGATGCTGAAGTTTTTCCAGTCAAATCCGACCGTTAGGTTGTATGTGTTCTGCGGAGTAGAGGGGTAGGAATAGGGTATATTATCTTTGGAATCGATCAATCCATCGCCATTGTAATCCAGTATGTGATAGTTACCAGGTAGTTTATTCCCATCGTTATTATCATGTATGGTACTGGCATATAATTCATCCCAGGTATTGTAATATCCGCCACCGACATGTGTATAGGTTTGACTGATCTGCTTGTCATTGAGCTTTTGATAATCAGGAAGTAATTCGGGACTGTCTCCTTCTATCACTTATCTTTGGCATGTGTAAAGTTCATATCAGCCCATAATCGCCAGTTTTGATTAATCGCTTTATTGACTTTTAACTCTACTTCATATCCCTTATTGGTCACGATGCCCAAGTTGGCTGCTGGTGCTGCGACACCGAAGTAGTCGGGTATTGCACGGTTATTTCCAGTGATCAACACATCGGTGCGCTTGTCGCTGAATACATTCACCTGACCTGAAATAATTCCTTTAAAAAATGAGAAATCGGTACCAAAGTTGAATTTTCTTACTTTTTCCCAACGTACATTCGGATTACCAAGCTCATTTTCTCTGTACCAAGTATAAGTACTGCGCTCTGGAGCCTCTCCAACAGTCCCCATATGAGACTGACCGCCATATGACCATTGTGTCAAGTACAGATAGCGCCCATTAACATTGTCATCTCCGATATCACCATAGGAAGCACGAAGTTTCAGCATGTCTATAAAGGAAATATTTTTCATGAAATTTTCTTCAGACAATAACCAGCCTATACCTCCAGAATTAAAAAATCCAAATCGGTAACCGCGGGCAAATTTTTCAGATCCGGTATAGGCTCCACTGTAATCAAGCATATACTTTCCTTTGTAATTGTAGGTGGTGCGAAATACCCAGTCTTCACGATAAAACGGCTGCATACTTCCTGTAGCATATTGATTTCGGTTGAATAGACCCATCGCTGTAATGTTATGATCGTTTGCTATTCGAGTGGCATAATCCAATTGCAACTGGTAGAACAGGCGTCTATAGGTCATTCCGTTATTTACTGCTCCCGATTGTTGAGCCCAGTTGATCCCTTCTACAAAGTCAAAACGGCTGCCATCTATATTTTGTCCGTAAACGGCTAGTCCTGTTTCTGGATCAATCCATTTACTTTGTACATTATTATACAGATCGTTAACTCCTCTTCCTGCCTCGACAAATGTATTATCGAGCGATATGCTTCCTCTCACTTTCAACCCATCGACAAACATTTTGAGATCTTGCTCTAATATAAAATCTGACGTTATTTTACTCGTAGTTGTCAGTTCTACTCCGGATGTTGCGAGTGCTTGTGCTGAGTTTATACCGACTTGTGAATCAGGTTTGTAAAATCCCCATGTGCCGTCGGAGTATCTTGGGTAAATGACGTCAGGAGGTACGGTATAGGCGGCGATCCAGTAACTGTAATCATTTCCGCCACCCCAAGGACTTTTTCTTCTTCCATGCGACCCTGCTAGATTTGCTGAAAATTTTGTGGTTGGCGTGAGCTGAAAATCTAAGTTAGACCGCATGTTTAACCGGTTAAAACCATAACCGGGTTTGTAACCGCGATTGTTATCATTTTCGCGAAACATATCGCCTTCGTATAAATAATCGGCACTGGCAAAGTATTTTACAAAATTTGTACCTCCTGCAATATTGAGGTTGCTATTTTGTGAGAAAGCATGTTTCTTGAATAGTTCCTCTGCCCAATTGGTGTTAACATACCGCTCTCTTTCTTCCAGATTGGCCGGGAAGCGGTATTTATTGATCAGATCTTGAGGTTGGTATGAAACCCAACTATTGGGAGAAAGTGCCAATTCGTTTTCGATGACACGATTGCGGAGCATCATGGCATCATATGAATCCATTTTCCCGGGCAATTGGGACACTGTTTTTATGATATTATTCACCGTACCTCTTACGGAAGCTTTTCCTTCTTTACCTCTTTTAGTGGTAATGAGAATGACTCCGTTGGCTCCACGTACACCGTATACGGCAGTAGCGGTTGCATCTTTTAATACGGATACGGTTTCAATCGAACTGATATCGACACTGCTCAAAGGACGTTCGACTCCATCTACCATGGTTAATGGATCGGTATTGTTCCAAGTGCTGCGTCCGCGAATCACAATCCGTGGATCTTCTTCTCCCGGCATCCCGGTACTTGCTGTCGTGACTACCCCAGGGACATTACCGGTCAAGGCCGCACCAACACTGGCTACACCGCCAGCTCTTTCTAAGACTTTCCCAGAGGTTTGTGTCACTGCTCCCACGACAGTTTCTTTTTTCTGGGTGCCGTAACCCACCACAACAATTTCGTCAATATCGATATTGGCACTGTTGAGTACGATCTGTAATTCATTTTTATTATTAATTTGGACTTCTGTTTTTAGGTATCCAACTTTGGTAATAACCAGGGTATTCCTGTTTTTGGGTACCTGAATAGTGAAAGAGCCATTTATATCTGTTGAAATTCCTGTTGTTCCTTCTTTGACTTTAACGGAAGCATTTTCTACTGCTTGTTGCTTTTGGTCAACGACTGTACCCCGGATTTGTCTTAGGTCTTGTGCATATAGCGGCGATGTTGTTGCAAGCAATAAGAGCAGAAGTGCTGAGGTATAGAGCAGGAAAATACCCCATAGTTTTTTCTCATACCAAATGAGTGTGATGGTATATTTAATCATCATAATAATTTTTACTGTTTAGTTATTGGTTTGAAATCATAAATCGGTTTGCTCCATTGTAGCGCATTGATTAAAGGTGATAGTGATCTATCATAGTAGGTTTTAGGGACTGTTCTGTGTGCTCATAATTTTATTTTAATCTAAGTGGTTTGTGTAAATGCCATGCATAAAATTTCCAGTTGCTATTAGGTAGGTTAGGTCTAATAACAAGTAGTGAAATTTATTTTTGACGGTTGGTTTATAATTACTAATTCAAAACTAGCTGATGTAACATTCTCGTTGAGGTAAGAATGTTCAAATGATGAGTAAGTATGTTAAAATTGGATTTAAATCATCAAATAATCTATTTTTTTGATAGTTTAGGATAACGGTGAACGCTATTCAAAAGTATTGTTGTACACCTTTAACCATTATCTTATTAAACCTAAATATGTTGAATATATTGAAGTGTAAAATTATTATTGTTATTACCCTAATTTTCTGCTCTATTGCTAACGCGCAGGAACTGCCGTATTCATTTGAGCATTATACGATAAAAAATGGTTTATCGTCCAATACTGTTTTTAGTACTTATCGAGATAGTTATGGTTTTTTATGGATTGGAACTGAAGATGGGTTAAATCGATTTGATGGATACACGTTTAAAGTTTATCGTTATAATGCCGATGTAGAAGCGGGTTTGAAATCTAATCATATCACAGCTTTATGTGAGGATAACCTAGGACGTGTTTGGATAGGTACCAATGGCGGAAGCTTAAGTTATTATGACCGTAAATTGGATAAAATTGTCAGTTATGATAAACATGTGGATGGTAAATGGTTGAGTACCGCAATAACAACCATTAATACGGATATTGCAGGGAATATCTGGGTAGGTTCATATGGTGGACTCTTTATTATCAATGTCAAAGATATTGGCAAACCACTTGACGTACGCTATACCGATATCGAAAAGAAGTTTTTCAAAATGACCTCCAGATATATTTTTAGAGACAGTCAAGGACGCATGTGGATTGCCGCTGAAAATAGAATATATCAGTTTGCATCGAATTTGAAAGAAAGTAAAGTTTATCCTGCTCAGGATCCTTTGACATCTGATAAACAACTCATGGAACTGACCTGCATTGAAGAAGATGAACAGAAACGTATTTGGGTTTCCTCACTACAAGGACTTGTTTATAAGGGTGATCATGAAGATCAGTTTTCTTTGTTTCAAGAATCGGGGGGAGCTAAATTGGGGAGTAAACGAATTTACAGTATTGCTAACGATACTAAAGGTGGACTTTGGATTGGTACGGATAATGGATTAGGCGTATTGAATACAGAGAATTTTGAGCTTAAAATTTTTAATAAGGATCCTCGAAATATTAGAAGTATAAGCCATAAATCGGTCCGTTCTGTTTACGTGGATAAATTTGGAATTTACTGGGTGGGTACCGTACAAGGAGGTTTGAATAAATTTGATGTGAATCTCAATCAGTTTAACCTTAAAACGATCGACAGTTATGGGAAAAATGAGGTCAGTATGATCACTTCATTTTTGCCTTTTAGGAGTCAGGTTCTGCTAGGTACAGATGGTGGTGGTCTTTATCGATATGACCGTAGCTTGGATAAGCTGACAGCTATTCCGATTGGAGATCAAAATCTAACGGTTTTAGCATTGAAAAATGGAGATTCTCCTGGCGATATATGGCTGGGAACTTTTGGTAAGGGAGTGATCAAGTTTAATTTGGAAACACAATCACGTACGCACTACTTGACAGGATCTGGGGAAAACCAACTTAATAATAATGAAGTTTTTAGTTTAGAGAAAGATATCTATGGTGATATCTGGGTAGGTACAAATGGTGGTGGAATCAACGTGATTCAGCTTAAAAATGGAGTGGTTAAAAAATTTCGTCGTTCTGACAACCCCAAAGCGGATGAGATTGCACCTTCTGCAGATTTTATCCGTGCATTGAGAAAGGATCACGAAGGTAATATGTGGGTAGGTACCTACGGAGCAGGTATCTTTGTATACAATCCATACACCCGTAAAACCGTGTATTATAATAAAAATGCAAACGCTTTGCCGAACAATTATGTGTTATCGATCTATACTGACCGGGCTGGAAATGTGTATGCAGGTACTAATGGCAATGGAGTCGGGTTGCTGCAAAAAGATGATAAGCAGTTTAAAACGTTGTCTGAACGGGAGGGTTTGATCAATGATGTAGTACAGAGTATTGTTGAAGATAATACTGGGAAAATGTGGTTCAGTACGAATAAAGGATTGAGCTGTTATGATCCCTTGCAAAAAACGTTTAAAAATTATGCCTATTCTGTTGGACTACAAGAGGGCGCATTTGCGATAGGGGCAGGTCTCATGCTACCTGATGGAGAAGTATATTTTGGTGGTCAAGAAGGATTTAATCATTTTTATCCTAAAAATTTAAAAATTAATACAAATCCTTCCAAACCCGTATTAACGGAATTAAAGATTGATAATAAGGTGATTAAACCTTCTGAAGAAGGCATACTATCTGAATCATTGTTAACGGCAGAAAGGATCAATTTGAAGTATAAACAAAACTTTTCAATTTCATTTGCTGCATTGAATCTGACGGTATCAGAAGACAATCAATATCAATATCGCTTGAAAGGGCTTGATAAGGATTGGATTAAAGCTAATGGGGATCACGCTGCTTATTACACCAATCTGGATCCAGGAGAATATACATTTGAAGTAAAAGCGAGTAATAACGATGGGATATGGGATGATGAAATCAAATCTATAGTTGTTTATGTTGCACCTCCCATATGGTTAAAAGGTTATGCATTTGTGTTTTATGGCATTTTGCTTTTATCGGGGTTATATTGGTTAAAGAGTCGCGGTGTGCGGAAACTAAAACAAAAGTTTGTTTTGGAACAGGAGCGTCGAGATGCGGATAATCTCCATCAGTTGGATCAGATGAAAATAAAATTTTTGACTAATTTAAGTCATGAATTTCGAACGCCTATTTCTTTAATTACAGGTCCAATTGATATTCTACTACTTAAGGAAAAGGATAAGGAAACTTCGCAACAGATCGCGCTTATCAAGCGTAATGCCCACCGGTTGCTTAATCTTGTTAATCAATTGCTCGACTTTAGAAAAATGGAAGAAAATGAGCTTAGATTGCATAATACGAAAGGGGATTTAGTATCCTTTGTAAAAGATATGTATGACTCTTTTAGTGATATGGCCATTCAAAAGGAGATCAACTATCGTTTTATTTCTTGTGAAGATCATGTACTAACCGCTTTTGACCATAATAAAATTGAGCGAATTATCTTTAATTTATTATCCAATGCGTTTAAATTTACTGCAAAGGGAGGTCATATTTCTGTGTATATAAAATCGGTGGAAGTACAGGAGGAGGGTGATAAAATAAAAGTTAAAATGGTAATCAAGGATGATGGTATCGGTATACCAAAAGAATCGCATGAAGCGATTTTCGAGAGTTTCTACCAGCATGATACACAGGGTAATATTTTGAATCAAGGATCTGGAATCGGTTTGTCAATCGCAGATTCATTTGTTAAAATGTATGGTGGTAAACTTTACGTGGAGAGTGAACCAGGCTTTGGAAGTGCTTTTTCTTTTGATCTGTTTTTAGAAAAAATGGAGGTCGTTAATGATGAAGTTGTACAGACTGTTATAAGTGTCGAACAGGATAATGTTGATCCGCATATTCGTCTGAGACCCGTTGTATTGATTATTGAGGATGACGATGACTTTCGGGGTTTTCTAAAAGTAGGCTCGATCCTTTATATCAAACTTGCGAAGCGTCAAACGGCCAAGAAGGATGGCAAAAAGCACTATTTCATCACCCCGACATGATTATTTCTGATGTGCAGATGCCAATCATGAACGGTATGGAATTGACTCAAAAGCTGGTGCGGGATAAACGGACAAAACATATTCCTATTATCTTATTGACAGCTTCAAGAGTAGAAAATGGTTTAGTCTGCGGTTTAGAGTCGGGAGCAGTAGATTATATTTCTAAACCATTTGATATGGCTGCATTATTAGCAAAAGTGAATAGTTTATTGCTCCTTAATCAAGCTTTTAAAGATACTTATAGTAAGCAGCTCTCTTTTGTGTCACCAGAAGTTGAGGTGATGTCAGAAAAGGAGAAGTTTTTACAGAGCGTATTTGAATATGTTTATGAAAATTTAGATAATCCACAGTTATCTGTTGAGTTATTGAGTAGTCACTTGTCCATTAGTAGAACATCGTTGTATAATAGATTACTTGAATTTTCGGGTATGAGTCCTGTAGATTTTATACGTTCGGTAAGGTTGGAACGTGCAGCAAATTTATTGGAAAAAAATAGTAACTCGATATCGGAGATTGCTTATGAGACCGGATTTTCAAATCCGAATTATTTTACCAAAGTATTTAAGGCAAAATATAAAATGACACCGTCGGAGTATATACAGGCACAAAAGAATCTGGTGAAGTAATATTATTGGCGCGAATTAAGTTGCCGGGAAAGGTTAGGAATAATATTAATTAAGGAGATTTAGATAAAAGGAATTGATTAGTAAAAAGGCTTATCTGTAATGGGATAAGCTTTTTAGCATTAAGAAAATGAACGGGTTCCTAAGCTTTATTTACGCTTTCTTTTTTTTCTTTTTACGTCGATTGTACCAGATGTAGAAACCGGTGACAGGTAGGCTGGCGGCAATCAACGATGCCAAAAATACCAGCATCTTGCCCGGGATTCCCAGGATACTTCCTAAGTGGATGTCGTAATTTAAGGCCCGCATTTTCTCACCGTAATTTTTACTTGAAAAATCGATTGTTTTTTGCAGATGACCCTTCTTTACATCGTATTGTCGGATGATAGAGGCATAACTTTTTCATAGCGGATATACACGTTTAACGGTGCTTCTTCCTTCTGTGGGAAATAAAAGTAATAGGCATGTGCATCGGGATAGGTTACCTGTACTTCGTTCAGAATGTTATCGTAGACAGAAAGATTTGTATTGAAATGAGCCTTTGACTGAATAGGTTTTGCCAGAACTGTTTCCGGAGCCTTATTTTCGATTTTATTTAGTACTTGCTGTACCGACTCATCAAACCAGGGGAAGGCCCAGATCATACCGGTCAATCCCAGAATTAAAGCGATCGTGAAGGAATAGAATCCTAGGATATTATGCAAATCGTAATTTTTCCGTTTTATGCCGGTTTTATTTTTCCAGCGAAACCAAAACCGAACACGTCTTGCTTTTTTGTTTTTTGGCCACCACAGATATAGACCTGTTAATAGTAAGAGCACAAAAAATAGCGTTGCAGTGCCTACAATGGGTTGGCCAATGTCATTTTTGAACAGCAATGACCAGTGGAGGTAGAGTATGACCCTGAAAAATTCAAATTCAGCATTTTCACTGTATACGTTTGCTGCGGTATAGGGATTGATGAAAACAGACTCATAGTATTTTTTCTCGTTCCAGTACCAGATTCCATCGTTATCATCTTCTTTATATGCCCTAAAATGCCAGGTCCGTTGTGGATTGTTTTCAATTTCTACGGCCGAGACCTGTTTTTCAGCACCCCAATGCTGTTCTGCGTGGTCCAATAAGGTTGAAAATGACTGACGCTCATGATCTGGACTCGTGGACTCCACGTAAAATGACTTTTATAAACTACGGGTTTGATTTCATCAACAAATGCCAATATACAACCGGTTATGCCCAGTATAAAGACGATAAGTGATGAGAGTAAACCCATCCAAAGGTGTGTTTGATGTAATATTTTCTTTAGCACAATTTACGATCTAATAAAGCAGACCGCTCGCTAAAAGCGGTCTGCTCGTTGCTATACAATTTTTAGAAACGATAGGAAAGGTTTGCCGCCACACTGGATGGTGCCTGCAAATTGCCCCAGCTGTCCCAATATTTTTTATTAAAGATATTGTTCGCTTTCAATTGAATTCCCCAAGCTTGTTTGTTATAAAACACAGTTGCATCGGCCAGCGTATAGCTGGGAATAAAAAAGGTATTTGTCGAAGCGCGGTACATTTTATCAACATAGTTGACTCCGGCACCGATACCGAGACCTTTTACTTTTTCTTGGAAAGTGTAAGAAGCCCAAAAACTGGCGACATTTTCAGGCGCAAATTCTGCCTTGTTTCCTTCAACAGCAGTATCAGAAGCTTTGATGATGCGATTATCATTATAGGCATAACTTCCGATGATGTTCAGTCCTGCGATGGGGTTTGCAATGACCTCCAGTTCTGCACCTTTGCTCACCTGCTTTCCATCCTGTTCGGTAAACATGTCCGCATTGACACGGGTGGCATTATCAATCTTGATATAATAATAGCTGGCCGTCAGACTTAATTTTTTATGAAAAAGCTCCGATTTTATTCCACCTTCTGCTTGATTGGCAAATATTGGATCTATGACAAATCGATTTCCATCTGGCTGGATGACCGGAGCAACATTTTGGAAACCACTCATATAATTGGCAAATGTAGAAATACGCTCGGGAAGAATCTGATACACCAATCCTAATTTAGGCGCTAATGATGTTTGTTTGAATCCTTCTTCATCTTCCACTTTGTTCCGATTGAAATGATCAACACGTAGTGAAAGCATGGTCGAAAGACGTGGCACGATGGTGATCATGTCGGATACATATGCACTGAGCGTTTGTTGCGAAGGAGTGGGGTACGGTGCAAATTCGGCATTTTTATCGATTTCCTGTCTCAACAGGGGCGTGAATTTTTGGGTCACATCTACTTTATCGAATAGCTGTATATCTCCGAAAAGGAAACTGCTGCTGAGGGTTCTATAATTGGCTCCGACCAGCAATTTATGTTTGATACTTCCTGTGTTAAATTCGCCATTGATATTTTGCTGAATATTTGCGTATCCATTATAGACATCCTTATATATGGATGCGGCTCTGGTAACCTCTGTAGGAGAACTGACGAGCACGACACGCTGATAGCTGTGGTCCACATTTTCCGAAACGTACGAGAACACGGTGGTTGACTGGAACTTATCCGATATTTTATATTTTGCCTCAGCAAAGATCCTAGAAGCGCTATTTTGTACATCGGCATCGCTATAATACAAGCTTTTGCGGTAATCCAACTTCAGATCTTTAGGTTGAAGTACATCTTTGGCCCGGATAACAAAATTATTGGGCTGTGTATTGTGAACCTTTAGGTATTCGGCATCTAAGTTTAGGGTCAGCTTCTCATTGACCTGATAGCTTAAACTAGGTGCGATTAAAAAGGTATTGTTAAAAGCATCCGAGAGGTAACTTCTTTCCTTATGGATAGCGGTATTCAAACGAAATAGGACACTTTTGTCGGCCTTTAATGGCGTATTGAGATCTATGGATAAACGGTTTAAGTCATAGCTCCCCGTGGTGTAGTTAACTTCTGTACGCTTTGCTTCAATTGGTTTTTTCGTAACGAGATTGACTACGCCACCAAATGAAGATATGGATGCTCCAAATAGTGTTCCCGATGGACCTTTAAGTACTTCTATGCGTTCTACATTGGCAAGATCCATCGCAGATCGGTCCGAAGTGGACTCCATACCGTTGCGGGCATTAATTCCTGTACTAAATCCTCTTAAATGGGCACTCAGTCCGCCAGAAGGATTGATCACGGGCACAGTACCACCTGCATTCCGCATGGCTTCGGCGATGGTATAAGAAACTTGTTCTTTCATCAACTGCTGTGTTACCACCTGATAGACCTGCGGATTCTCCAAATTGCGCAGTGGCATACGGGCTACAAAAGGGGTCTCTTTATTTGCAAAGCGGTTTTTACGTTCGCCGTTGACCACTACTTCCTGTAGTGCTGTAGCATCTTCATAGAGCACAAGGTTGACTGTAGATGTTTTATTTGCTTCAATATGTACCTGTTGCTTTTGGGTCAGCAAGCCAACATATTTTGCTTCTACGGTATAGCTGCCGGCTTCCATATTACTGAACGAAAATTTACCGTTTTCATCGGCCTGGACTTGTCTGCCCGCAAGGGAGATGCTCACATATCCAGCAGGGTGACCATCGCTGCTGTGTACCTGTCCGTTCAGATTGCCTTTTCCAGAAGAGGGCTGTAAATTAATGCGATTTCCATTGGTCTCTACGCGTTTTACAGCATCGCCCAGAATCTCCTGCAAAATTGTTTCTAAGCGTGCGTTTTGCAGGTTTACCGATACTTTTTTTGTGCGTCGATCAGGTTTGGGCTGTAGATAAAAGAACAGCCTGTTTTTTCTTCAATTTTTTCTAGCGCCTGCGCTATCGTTTGGTTTTTGATTTGGATGCTGACCTTGGTCTGGAGGATACCCTGTTGCGCCTGTGTCAATAGACAGGAGAAAGAAAGTGCTAATAAAAGGCTATTTTTTTTCCATGTTCTGGGAAATAGCGGTGTGCTAAGTAGCAAAAAGTTCATATTTTTACAAATGTGATTAAGTTAATGTATTTAATTTCATCCCCCGGTGGACAATTTTGGCGATGCGTACACCGGGTTATTTTTTGCGGATCGATTATCTATATAAGCTGACCTCCTTATCTTTGATGGTATATTTGATGGAGGTTGCAAAACTGATATCATGTAAACTGATGCTAAAGAAGCCTGCTTAAACTTCCCTCTCACCTGATCATTCAGTATTGCTGTGTTGTGACAGGTGATCTTTACATTATACCAGCGTTCAAGTTCCGGAATCACCTGTTTGATGGTTTTGTTGTCGAATATAAGTTGTCCTTCCATCCAGGCAGTCGACAGTTCACTGTTTACGGTACTTGATTTCATCTTTCCTGCAGCATAACTGCTTTGCATATTGGCTTTTAAAATAAGGGTGTCCGGACAATTTGCTGCGGTAAATTGTACTCGTCCTTCTTCTACAGTAAGCATATCGGACTGTCCGGGACGGCTTAGCAAATTGAATCGGGTACCCAGTACGCGGGTACTGGTATTTTTAGTCTGGACAATAAAAGGTCGTTTTGGATCTTTGCTCACCTCAAAAAAAGCTTCACCATCTAAGGTCACTTCTCTTTTCGCTGCATCAAATTTTTCGGGATAGCGTAATTTTGTTCCCGAATTGAGACTTATGGTCGTTCCATCGCTGAGGATGAGTTTTTGTTTTTTTCCAAAAGGTACTTCGATCTGTACAAAGCGGGTGGTTACGATCGGTTCTGCTGTTATTTTATCCGATCGAAGATAGAGCCAAGCTGCGGATAGGATACTCACGATACTGGCTGCTGCGACGAGTTTAGGCCAGCGTCTACGGGTTGATTTTTCTGCAGAACGTATCGGGGATATCAGCTTGATGGCGAATATTTTGCCATAAGATCGCTTTTTTCTCTTCAGGTGTATAGTTACTTTTCTTGCGTGGAAATTCTTCCTCAGGAATACCATCAGCCATCCAAGCTTCCACAGCTTGTTTCTCAACAGGTGTGCACTGGCCTGACCAGTATTTTTCTAAGAGCTGATGATCGATTTTTATATATTTTTATATACCAGTCGTCGTTTAGCTGTTTTACCCTTAGTCTACAAAAAAATTATTTTTGTTCTGATGTAGCGATCTTATTTCTCAGGAATTTTAGGGCTTTCGTGAGATGTGCTTCGACAGTCTTTTCGGACAAAGACAATGCTTCGGCAATTTCGGGTATGCTTAGACCGCTATTGCGGCTCAGGGTATAGACCTGACGGCAACGGCAGGGTAGTCGGTTGACCAGGCCATCTACAAAATGATCAAGATCTCTGAAATAGATGGTCTCCTCTGTGTTGTTGATGCTGTGGCAGAAGGTCTCTGTCAATTCATGTGTCTGATCGATGCGCTTATACTTTTCACGGTAATAATCATTGATCCGTATTCGCGCAGCGCGAAAGAGATAGTGTTCTATCTGAATAATTTCTTCCATCACTTCTTTACGTTTCCAAAGCGAGCAGAAAATATCCTGTACCATATCCATAGCGATTTGCTCATCATTACAATGGTGTTCACAAAAATCAACAAGTCGATTCCAATAGGCATCGAACCACTCCTGAAATATTTGTTCAGGTGGTTTTTTCTGATTGTTTTTTTTGTAAAAAATAGTTTAAGGCTCACTAAGCAAGTCGTTTTAGATAGATAGGTTCAAATATAGGTTTTAATCTGGAATTGTTCTAAATAAAATTAAATTTCACTGATTTTAATATTTAGATGGCGATTATCTCCTAACATGAATTTGTGCTGTACAACATATTCCTCCCGATGAGGAATTTTTCACCGAGATTATAGCTTCTGACGCAGGTTTTATTGGGAAATTTTGATATCTCTGCACGAAAATTTGTGCGTATAATGAAGTATAATGTGTGTGTTTGGAAAATTTATCTATTTTTAAGGGAATTTAGTCAATACCTTTTTATGAGTTGGAAGTCAATTATCGTTAGTATTTTAACCTTTTTGTATTCGATCGCCTTATTTGGGCAGTCTGCACTGTTCAATAGTCAACGTCAATCTTCGGATTATTATATCTATAAATTAAACCCCGAGATTTTAAAAAAGATCCATATCGGAGAAGTAAAATTTAACGAGGATATGCTGACCGATTTTGTTCAAAAAGGAAAGTATCGTAATCAAAAACTTAATTTGCCACGTGGCAATTATGTGGAAGTCCGTGCTGATGAAAATAACCTGGTATATGATGAATTTATCATTGATGATCTGTATGCTAAGGTCATTCCGACCGAAGCATTTGCGGTTTGCTTGTACGATTCATTGGGTAATATGATAACCGATGCACACCTTTCTTTGGGCAAGAATAGGGTCTCTTATGATCGGAAATTGGGCTATTATCATGCTGCTAATGCGAAAACAGGTGATATCGTCAGCATCTTGCATAAAGGGGTGTATCATTATCTACGTGTAGAAAAGAACTGGCCTTATGAAGAAAAAGTATCCTTTTGGCAAGGTGTGAAAACAAACTGGCAACGGACAAAATATAAATTTAAAAGGATTTTTCGTAAGAAAAAAAGTTTTGATAACCAAAGCTTTATGGTATTCAATAAGCCGATGTATAAGCCCAATGATCAGGTGAAATTTAAGGCTTATCTCGAAGAGGGTAAATGGAAACCAAATCTAGATTCGGTGGAAGTACATGTAGTGGGCAATGCTAAAGATACGGTCATCACAAAACTTGCTCCCTATCGCCCTGGCATGTATGCTTTTTCTTTTGACTTAAATGCAGGACTGGGACTTACCCTAGATAAATATTACCGTGTTTTATTGAAGTCTAGCAAATCTAAGCAAGTGCTGCTTGAAGAGTCATTTCGATATGAAGAATATGAATTGAAAAGTCTCACATTTAGCATGAAATCTGATCGGACGGATTTTGCAAAAGGGGATAGTATCCGCTTGAAGTTAAAGGTTGTCAATGAGAATGATATGCCTATTTATGATGGTCGAGTAGAATTGAAAGTTGTACCAAACTCTTACCGTACAGGAAAGATGAAGGCCAACCAGGTGAATTTTGTTCCAGATACGTTATGGCAGACAACGGTATCTCTTACTGAAGTCGCGGAAAAGGAAATCGTTTTGCCCGATTCGATTTTTCCATCAGGCATTGGTCTTCCTTTTCAGGTTATAGGTACCTACCTCAGTTCGGACAATGAGCGCCATGAAAAAATACTGCAACTTAATTTACTCGATACGGAAAAAGAAATTCGTATCGACGTTAAAGAAGGGCAGGCTGAGATTAAGTATTTTGAAAAAGGTGTTGAAAAATCAAGCGATGCTCAGATCGAATTATTAGGCGAAAACAATGAAATGTTGCGCGTAGAGCAGGTTCGTTTACCACATAGCATGCCAGTCGCATGGCAGGCAACAGAAATAGGAGTCGAAGCGAATGGAATTTCCGAAATCTTGGATTTGGAACAGGAACAGAAGGAGCAGTTTAGTTATCGTTTTTACCGCACGACCGATTCGGTATTATTGACGGTGAATAATCCGGCTGCTATTCCTTTTTGGTATCAGGTGAGGAAAGGTAAGAAGATGGTTTTGTCGGGTTATGCGACTCAATTAAACGAGGCAATTTCAGAAAAGGGAAAAGACGGGTATAGCATGCAGATTACTTATCTTTTTACAGGCCGTGCCAAAGTTATAAAGGAAGATCTTCCTTTTATGCAGAAAAATCTGAATTTAGAGGTCAATACAGCGACAACGGTGTATCCTGGTCAAAAGGCTGAGGTGCAATTGTCTGTGACCGATAAAGTGGGCAAACCTGTGCCGGATGTGGATATTACGGCTTATGGGTTTACAACAAAATTTAGAAATACGAGTACTCCAAATGTCAAGATTGGCGGGCTGATGCTGTATGCTCAACCGTTCCAGAATTTTAATTTTGATCTGGATGAAGCCCATGTAAGACACCAGGAGGCATTAAAGGACTGGGCGAGATGGTCTAAAGAAATGCAGCTTGATACGATTGCTTTTTACCAATTTTTATTTCCTAAAGTTTATTATCAGGCGTCGCAGCCGGTCGCGGAAATTAAAAGCCAAATTTCTCCATATCTGGTGGTAAATGGCTTGGTACAAGGGGTTCATATGATGTGGATAGATGGTGTTTTGACTTATGCGAAACAGAGTCAACACCATGATGATTATATTTTTGAGATCTATCCGGGACAGCATGAATTTAAATTCAGAACACATGACAGGGAGGTATTGGTGAAAGGGTTCCGCGTTGAAAAAGGTCGGAGCATGATCGTGTCCTTTAATATAGGGCAGGATACAATTGGATTCAACTACCCTGATGAAGCGCTCGGTAAAGGACAGATCTTGGTCAAAATGCTGCCCAAGGACGATGTTGGAAAGCTCAAAGATACCGAAGTCACGGAACTCAAAAAACAGTTGATTTCCGTAACCAATAATTTTGGAGCTTGGCAATTGCCAAATCTAAATGTGCCTATCGAAATGCCAGGTTATATCCAGACTTCAGGCGATCTTTTTATCTGAATCCATTTCCGAACAGGACCTATAACAGTAGGCTTAGGACTCAAGTGTCAGCACCTGTTTTGGTAGGTCCGTTTCCGCGTACAGAAATGTATAATGGCGTGCCCAAAATAGTAACATTAATCGTGGATACGACATCAATTGGACGTTTTGAAATAGAAGGCGGCTATCAATATACCCTTTATAAGCAATACCAAAAGTTGAAAAGTTTTGATGCGGACTATATACGAAAAGATGCACCTTACTTTAAACCGCAATTGGATTTTAAGAGAAAATTATGGACGCGTAATGATATTCATCAAAATGTGGCGAGTAAATTTAAGGAGGCCATGCAAAATAATAGGGGAGTCGCGCAATTTGTTTGGCCAAAAAAGATTCCAAAGAACCAACTTTTAACCTCAATTTAAGTTATGGTCTGGATGCTGAACAAAAGCTTGTCAAGCCTGCTCTTATTTTCGTAGAACCTGCAAAAGCGGAAGACCGTAGGTATTATAGACTGTATTATGGAGCTGAAAATAGTTTACGTAATTTACCTGTCGGGGATATTATTTTGCATGTGGTGAAAGACGATTCGACAGCCTATAGTTTGGCTGTAACGTTAAAATCGAATGGCCTAAATTACCTGAAACTAGATGGTTTTCAATGGAACCAGCGATCACCTCATGCTGCAGTGGCTTATAAGATGATCCGTGATGAAACCGTTGCAAACAGGGTATTGAATCCGCTTCGTGATTCTATTCTTTATGAACAGCAGGGGCATGGTCAAGTTCTAAAAATAAACAAGGCTGAATTTATTGCAAAGCGTAATAACAGCTCCTCTGTCAGAATTTTGGTTTATGATGGTGATGCGCCGGTTATCGGGGCTGCTGTCAAAAATATGGGTACGAAACAGCAGTATTTTTCCAATTTTGATGGTAGCATCGAATTGGATCTTACGGATGAAAAAACGGTACAGTTGCAGATTAGTGCAATAGGCTATACTCCTGCGGATATCAAGGTGTCTGTGGGTAAGGATTATTTTGTTGAGTTGAAGGCGCAAGACAATCAATTGGATGAGGTAGTTGTGATGGGTGTGACTACCCAAAAGAGGGTAAGTATGACCGGTTCTGTCCAGACGATATCGTTAAATGCTTCACAATCGTTGCAAGGAAAGGTGAGCGGTATCTTGATTCGAGGTATTAACAGTACGGATGCTGGTGCAAAACCGTTGATATTGGTGGATGGTGTGGTGTTCGAAGGTGATCTTACTTCTTTCGATCCGGCTATAATTGCTTCCGTGAATACGGTAAAGGATCAATCCATGATTGCCTTGTACGGCGCAAGGGCTGCCAATGGGGTCATTATGGTACAGACCAGAACTGGAACTGTGGCTGCAGTACAGCCGAATGTTTCCATGCCTTACCTCGAATCGGGTAATACGATGCGGGTCAACTTTCATGATGATGCTTTCTGGAAACCGAAGCTCAAAACAGACGCTGCAGGGAAAGCGAGTTTTGAGACCACTTATCCAGATGATATTACCAATTGGAGAACAATCTTTATTGCCAAAGGGGTAAAAGATTTTGCAGATACCAAAGAGCTGAATATTAAAGCCTTTAAAGCTGTTTCCGCACACTTGGCAACTCCACGATTTGCTATTCGTGGCGATCGGTTTGCCGCAATAGGTAGAATAGTAAATTATCTTGGTGATAGTTTGGATGTAATACGGACGATCTATAATGGGCTAGATTCCATAAAAACGAATTTGAAAATAGCGAAGTCATACCGTGATCCGATTGCTGTTCGGTCGGAGAAAGGCGATAGCTTGCAGCTTTCGTATGTGATCGGTCTTTCTAATGGCTATTTTGATGGGGAGAAACGAAGTATTCCGATTTTTGAAAAAGGACTGGAGCAGCATCAGGGTGATTTTAAGGTGTTGAATGGAACGGAAGAATATCAGTTAAAAACATCATCTGAGTTAGGAGAAATCACCGTTCATGCTGAAGCCAATTCATGGGAATTTATCCAGCGTGAAATCGCACATATTGATGCTTATAAGTTTTTGTGCAACGAACAGCTGGCATCAAAATTAAGTGCGCTACTTTCTAAGAAAGCGTTAACCAAACTTTTGGGAAAACCGTTTGAAGAAGAGAAAAAGATCCTTGACCTTTTGAAAGAATTGCAGAAAAACAAGAATACAGTTGGAGGTTGGGGCTGGTGGAATAAAAGTGAAACGGTATCATGGATCAGTAATTATGTCGTTTCTGTGCTATTGGATGCCGAAGATGCGGGTTATCGTACGGGGTTGACGAGAAGGTTGTATATCGAACGGGAGGAGGAGAGCTTGAAAAGAAGTCTGGCTTCTTTGGACGTTCTTTGGAATAAAGATAAACTTAATATGGCCAAGGAAGGATTGTTTAATTCATTGATGTTCCTAAAACGACTGGATCCTAAATCGGATTATAAACACTATTTCCTTGCTATTGATGGAAAGTTGAAGAGTAAATCAACGAAGGATATATTGCTTAAATATCTGTTGATGGCTAAATTGGGGATCGCAGATGCTCATGCCGCAGATACTGTGCTGAAATATGCTTCAAAAACAATTTTAGGTGGTATGTATTGGACTTCGGGAGGTGTTTCTGATAAGAACGAAAGGATATTTTTGAATCCAACCGAAACACATACGGAAAATACGCTATTGGCGTATGCAGTATTGAAAACAATTGGAGGGCATGAATCGGATCTGGAGCTTATTCGAAATTATTTCTTTGCACAGAAGCAACGGGGTAACTGGAGCAATATCTATGAGTCTTCACGGATTATTCGAAGTATTCTTCCAGACTTATTGAAAGAAGGCGAAACTTTTCAGGCACCTGTAGCAATTGTGAACGATAAGCGTATTACTGCATTTCCTTATACGCAGAAATTTGCGCCGACTGAACAGATTCGTGTGCGGAAAGAAGGGACAGGACCGCTGTTTCTGACGGCATATCAGAACTTTTGGAATGCCAATCCTGCTCTTGAAAAAAATAAGGGCTTGACTGTTTCTACTCGATTTAAAGATGCAAATGGTCCTGTCACCACCTTAAAAGAAGGTAAACCGGTTAAAATTGAAGTTACTGTATTATTGTCAGGAGAGGCCGAATACATCCAGCTTGAAGTTCCGATTCCTGCGGGTTGTACTTATGAAAGTAAATCGCCTGGATATTACCGAAATGAAGCCCATCGGGAACATTTCAAGGATCGGGTAGTTATCTTTTGTCCGAAATTGAATAAAGGGGCGCATACTTTTGAAATTGAGTTATTACCACGATACACGGGGGTGTATACGGTAAATCCGGCAAAGGCGGAGTTGATGTATTTCCCTGATTTTTATGGTAATGAAAAGATGAATGAGATCGTGGTGGAGTAGTTAAATAAAGGTTTTTTACAATTTTATAATATAAAATGGAGATACCTACGGTATCTCCATTTTTTGTTTGATCTTTTAAAGATAAAAATCGAGCACTGTTTAATTTAAAATTAGAAGTCTGGCGCTCGACCTTTATTTACTGTTCCTGTTTTTAAGCTCTCTTAAAACAGGAGTATGGTATGCTAGAGTTTTAGCTTAATATAACTTTTTGTGCATTTTGCTGGTTTTTTCTAATGACCAGCGCAATGATCCAGATGGACAATAATGAAATGAGTAAGATGATTTTTAGGGTATTCATCTCCAGGAAAAAATTATTGAGCGAGTGGAATGCAGCTACTGCTAATAAGGAATGGGTATTATTGGCAACTTTTCCAATTCCCCAGCTGCCAAGGATTAAAATCCCCAGAAACAAGAGGTTTGAACTTGTAAAATCAAAGTTCAGGTGCCAGATAAACCAGAGTACAGCCACGATCAGAACATTTAAAAGTTCCGGTAATGGCTTAAGCTGTTGCTGTAAAAATCCGCGCCACCCGATTTCTTCTAAAAGACCATAAATTAAGATTGCGGTAATCGCTTCAAAAGATAGGGTTCCTTTGATAGCATACTCCGTACCTAAAATTAGGATAATGGGTAATGCCCAGTATAAGAGAAAAGGGATCATGATGTTGCTGTAGTTCCTTTTAATGTTAGAACGGGTTTTATTTTAAAGAGAGCGAAGACGGCTAATGCGGCAATGGTGGGAGAAATACCCTGTAGGATGATTTTAATAAATCCGCTTGATATACCGTTCAATAAATCGGTTTTATTGGTCAGATAGCGAAGAAGAACGGCAATGATAAAAAACGTCAGGACAGCGAGATAATTTACTTTATTTTTCATATACAATGGCTTTATTGAATGTCCAAAAGTAGCAAGATGATTTCGCTAAAAAATTGACGAAAGTTAAGAAATGTATACTACAGTTTTTTTTTTCTAATTCTGCTCAGACTTTCAGCTGCTATACCGAGATAAGAGCAGATGATTTTTAATGATGTTCTCTGGAAAATCTCAGGACGCTCTTTGATTAATTTTAAATATCTCTCGGTAGGGCTGAGCGTCAGTAAATTAATCTGTTCGGATTGTTTTCTGATGAACATGGCATCGGAAATAGCCTTGCCAATGATTAGGCCTGTAGTAGACCTGGAATATAAAGCATGCAGATCGCTATGGCTGATCGACCATACGAGCGATTCTTCTAAAGCCTGCGTCTTGATAACTGTTGATGATTGAGTAAGAAAGGATAGGTAATCACTGAATAATTGTTCCTCGTAATATAGGTTAATGCAGATATCTTTTTCCTCTGCCAAAACAAAGTGTGCAACAGAACCGCTAATTAATATGTTGATGTATTTTTCTTTACTATGATAATCTTTTATTAACTCATTTTTTTAAAGGTGCGCACCTGAAGATATTTTTCAAATTCAGTCCATAGTTTCAGGTCAGCTTTGTAAAATGGGTCAAATATTTCTTTTACTCGTTGCGGTGTAGGTTGCTCCATAAGTAGTCTTAATTCTTGATATTTTTTAACAGTTTATCATCCGTTGAACAGTTGATGAAATATCGGTCAACTTACGAAATATTTTCTTTATATAAACTCGTCTGTTTAGGAAAGTGAGCGGAAACGTTAGTTAAATAATAAGGAGGTTCGAATATTGAACCTCCTTATTATTTAAAATGCGAGTTCATAAGGTTTCGGGGTAGGTGGTTGTGAGC
>NZ_ASZT02000036.1:0-40933 GCF_001006065.1 Sphingobacterium sp. IITKGP-BTPF85 | reverse complement strand
TTTTGCCAGAGTAGGTGTTCGGGCAAATGCTGGAGATCAAGCTGTCTATTCAGAAATAATAAAAATTAAATAGTTGATGCAGTGAAATTGTGTTAAAGACCTCATGATTCATGAGGTCTTTTTTTCCTAAATTCTTCAGCTTAGCTATCCTTATTCACTTTCCATCCATTTGATTTCTGCTGTATTTCCCACATTTTTCTGTAAATACCATCCTGTTGTACTAATGCTTCATGTGTTCCTTTTTCTGCAATACCGCCATTATTCAATACAATGATCTGGTCTGCATTTTTAATGGTAGCCAATTTATGTGCAATTACAATTACGGTTTTAGCTTTTACGAGTTCCTGTATGGCATGCTGGATATAAATTTCATTTTCAGGATCGAGACTTGCTGTGGCTTCATCCAGTAGTATAATCGGTGCATTTTTCAATAATGCACGGGCGATGCTGATGCGCTGTTTTTGACCTCCTGAAAGTTTACTGCCACCTTCACCCACCATGGTATCCATCCCTTTCGGAAATTCCCATACGAAATCCAGTATCTGTGCTTTATCGGCCGCATCAATGATTTCTTCTAGGGTTGCGTCTGGTTTACCAATTTTGATGTTGTTATAAACAGTGTCGTCAAAGAGATATACATCTTGAAATACTTCGCTGATAAGTGTATAATACTGATCTTGATGAATATCGCGAATGTCCATGCCGCCGATTTTAATGACGCCGGTATTTACCTCCCAAAAACGGGCAATGAGCGAGGCAATTGTTGATTTTCCAGAACCAGAATGGCCTACCAAAGCGAGCATTGATTTTTCAGGAACAGTAAAACTCAGATTCTGAACGGTTAACTTATTTTGATAACCAAAACTAACATTGTCGAATATGACATCATATCGATTGGGGACAGCTTCTTTTCCCGTTTCCATGGTAGGTGTTTCCATAATAGCAACAATACGGTTGAGACTTTCATTCATGTATCGAAGCACCAGATAATCGACCATGACCACTTTAAGTGGGTTGTATAAGTTATAGCCCATAATGAGGAACGTAATTAATACGGGAATGGTGATGGTATTGTTGGATAAATAGTATAATCCTAAAGCGACCATCAAAATAAAACCGATCTCGAAAACAATGCCTGCTGTAACAACAAACGGACCGGGAATAGCCTCCATACAGATACTTTTTTTCTCAGATCTTCAAATGAATTTTCCAATCCCTTATGCTTCTCACCGGTTAATCCATAAGACTTTAAATGTCGTATGCCCTGTACATATTCTAAAAATTTTGCTCCAACAGTATTCCGGGCCGCTATTTGTTTTTTCCCTAATTTGCTGACGAAATAATTGGCCAAATATAAAAAGGGATAAATGAGTGGCAATGCTGCTAAGAGACAAAGACCTAATCTCCAATCATAGATAAATAGGAAAATAGAAAGCACCGTGGTTCCAAAAATAGCAGAAGCCAGGTTTCCAACGCTATGCCCAAAAATACCTTCAAAATTTGATACATCCTGTAGTACAATGGATGCAATTTCCCCTGGATCACGTTGTTTGAAGAAACCAAGGGAAAATTTCTGGATGCGATTTCCTAAGGCAATACGAAGTTTTGTGGACAGGTCATAGACCCATAAGTTGGATCTGACCATCGACTGCGATGCAATAAAAAATTGCACGACCAGCATGACAGCCATAAGACCTACTACCGTCCATATTTTATATACATCGGGTTGAGGAGAAAACAATTCCCATATGATGACCAGTAAAATTGCTGAAGGAGCGGCAATGAACAGGCTATGGAGTATTTCCCAAAGTATGATTTTACGCGTATCTTTTCTGTTAAAAGCGGTAACGTATTTTAGGTTCTTTATCATGTTTACTGATTTCTATTGTATGCTGTAATAAATTGAATGAATGATTGCCCTTATCATGCGAACGAGGAGGCGGAATTTTATGAGGCGAAATGACCCATGTGCACTAGATCACAAATTCCTTTGCTCTGGTATGGGCATTCCACATGCGTCCATATAAGGCGCTGTTTTCCAGTAATTCATCATGTTTTCCATTATCGATTAATTCACCATGATTAAAAACTAATATTTGGTCCGCATCTGTAATTGTACTCAATCGGTGCGCAATGATTAATACTGTCTTATTTTTGATCAACTGACTAAATGCTTGTTGTATTTTGATTTCGTTTTCGGGATCAGCAAATGCTGTGGCTTCATCTAAAATTAAGATAGGCGCATCTTTAAGAATAGCTCTGGCTAATTGAAAGCGCTGTTGTTCACCACCACTTAAATGTACACCGGACTGTCCGAATAAGGTGTCGTATCCGTTGGGTAAGCTCAAAATTAAATCGTGTATCTGCGCCGCTTTGGCCGCATCTTCAACCTCTTCACGGCTTTTTTTCATACCCATACAGATGTTTTCATACATAGAGTCCTGAAACATAAAGCTATCCTGAAATACGAATGAAACCAGACGCATGAGCTGTTCTGTAGGATAATCTCTGACATCAATACCGCCGATACGTATTTCACCCTTGGTGACATCCCAAAAGCGGGCGAGCAATTGTCCGATGGTACTTTTTCCTGCCCCCGAAGGGCCGACCAAAGCTGTTATTGTTTTTTCAGGTACTGTAAAATTAATATTTTGAAGTCCCCAGTTTTTGTCTTGATAAGCAAAACTTACATGTTCAAATGTAATGGAGTAGTCGATAGGGTGCTGTAAAGCTGCATTTTCAAGTAAATGTTCTGTATACAGCAGTTCATCGATCTGTTCAACACCACGATTGATGATGGATATTTGTATACCCATATTATTGAGGGCAAACAAAGGCTTAATGTATCCTGTCCCTAAGATCAGGAACAAGAGAAGCGTGGCAAGAGTTACACCATTCTGAAAATAGAGATAGAGTCCGAGAGCCAATACCGGTAACATCGCATTGCTCGTGAAACTCATAAATATGGCGAAACCGGGCGTACTGCTTTTAACCCATTCGCCCACAAATTTATTGAACCGTTTTACGGTGTTGCCATACTTGTCAAATGTTTCTGCAGACTGACCGAATATTTTCATGACAGGCATAGCTCGGACATATTCTACAATACCGGCATTCATTTCTTCTAAGGATTGATGATAATCCTGAATCAGTTTTTTATTTCTTCCACTGTACATTTTTGGCAACATGATGGCTAAAGCTAAAAGTGGGACACAGCTGATTGCAGCAAGATGCCAGTCCTGAAAAAAAGATAGACAATAGTAATGATGGGTAAGGCGATACCTTTTACAAAATCGGGTATTTGATGGGCGATAAAATTTTCAATGCGTTCAACATCATCAGATAGTATTTTTTTTAATGTTCCTGAATTACGGTTATTGAGATAACCCATGGGTAATTTGCCGACCTGAGCGGTGATAAATTTACGCAGTTCAAATAATATATTGTACGCGGCGATATGGGATAATACGCCTGATAGAAAAAATACAAGCATACTGATTATGGCCGCTAAAATAGCATAGATGACATAGGTATTGACTAAGCTGAAATTGATGTTTTCTTTCGTGAGTTCACGGATAATATAAAAAACAAGAACATAGGGCACTAAGCTCAGTAGGGCATGCATGACGGATAGAAATCCTGAGACAAATAATAAACCCTTTTTTCGGCCGGCTATCTCAAGCAGACGGGCGATACCGCTTTTTTTATTTTTTTCTTCTTTCATTTGATTCGTGTTATGGTAACTATTATTAAGAATAGTTCTACATAATATTACTGTTTGGGCAAATATAGTGTGTTAAGCTAATCCGGGAAGTCTGTTAAAGGGAGTAAAAAGTCCTTGAAAGGGAGAAGTTTTTCTTACGTAATAAATCGATCAGGGTTTATTTTTTTTATATTTATGTAAGCCTTTGTTACTGAATATTTATTACCTTCAGCATGTTAACTATTATCTTCCATTAGCAACGATTATGAAAATAGCACTTGCATCACCACCTTTCCCTAGTTCAATAGATCATGGCCTTCAACTGCTCGAAAAATTTGCAGGCGATGCCGCACGCGGAGGTGCGGAAATTATCTGTTTCCCCGAATCATTTATACCGGGCTATCCAGGTATGGGTTATGCTATTGAAAGCCGTACTCCTGAAGCATTACAGATGGCTTTGGAAAAAGCAAAATTCATTGCAAAATCGCATAAGATTGCGCTTGTATTGCCAATGGACGGATATATTGCCGATTGTATTTATAATTTGGCTTATGTCATATCGGGTACGGGTGAGCTTTTAGGTTATCAGACTAAAAATCAGCTTGATCCAAGCGAAGATGAACTGTGGACAGCAGGAGTGGCGCGTAAGCTTTTTGAAATAAACGGATTAAAATTTGGAATAACGATCTGTCATGAAGGTTTTCGTTACCCCGAATCTGTGCGATGGAGTGCATGCAATGGGGCTCATATCGTGTTTCATCCGCATCTAACAGGCAGTAATGAAACAGGTCAACACTATCATACATTCGGAGCGAAGGAGAATCCCTATTATGAAAAGGCCATGATAATGCGTGCCCTGGAAAATACCATTTACTTTGCCAGTGTCAATTATGCCTCCACTTATCAAGAGTCTGCTTCAGCTGTAATTGCACCGGATGGTTCCTGTGTTAAGCATCAGCAGTATGGAGAAGCGGGGGTTTTAATTGTTGATATCGATCCAGCCAAAGGTTCAGGAATGCTAGCTAAAAGATTCAAAAGCAATTTATATTTATAAAAGGTTAAGTACTGTCTTTCAATTTTATCGGTATCTGAAATGCTGATTTAATTCAAAAAAATCAACTTTGTTATAGATAGTGTAATAAATACACAATTATATTAGCAAAATTTAAATTAATTGTATACCTTTATGATAGAGTAATAAGGGAATATATATTTTTTTTATCAAAGTAATCTGTTTTTCCAAACATTACCACTAACCTTTTTCATTAAAATAAAGTAAATTAAAAAAGAAAAATGAACTTAGACCTAAAGAGCATTTTTTATTCTGAAGCGGATATTCCGTCAGAATTTAATCTAGCTGAACAATTGGATCAACGTGTTTTCCTTTCAAATGGAGCGTTACTTCCTTGGGCAGGAGAGGTGAACGAAGTGTTTTCGCCTATTTGTATACAGACAAAAGACGGACTTCAGCGAAAGCGCATCGGTAGCTACCCGGTATGTACAGTTAAGGAATCGATGGAAGCATTAGATGCTGCCGTAAATGCTTTTGACAACGGACGTGGCGAATGGCCCACGATGAGTGTTGCCAACAGAATTGCCTGTGTTGAGCGGTTTACACATAAAATGTTAGAGCAAAAGGATACTGTTGTTAAATTGATTATGTGGGAAATCGGTAAGTCGTATGCAGATTCTGTAAAGGAATTTGATCGTACCGTAGAATATATCTATGCCACTATCGACGCTTTAAAGGATATTGACCGCGATTCATCCCGCTTTCAAATCGAGCAAGGAATTATTGCCCAAGTGAGAAGATCGCCACTTGGTGTGGTACTTTGCATGGGACCTTTTAATTACCCGCTGAACGAAACTTTTACAACGTTGATCCCCGCTTTGATCATGGGTAATACGTTGTTATTCAAACCACCTAAGCATGGTACTCTTTTACACTATCCGTTGTTAGAGGCTTTCCGTTCTAGTTTTCCTAAAGGAGTGGTCAATACCATTTATGGTAGAGGAAATAAAATCGTACCGCAATTGATGCAATCTGGCAAGATCAATGTGCTGACGTTGATCGGATCAAGCAGAGTTGCTGATGAGTTAAAAAAGCTTCATCCTAAGGTGAACCGTCTGCGTGCAATTTTAGGATTAGATGCTAAAAATGCGGCTATAGTAACCCGTGATGCTGACTTAGACCTTGCAGTCAAAGAAACAGTGTTGGGTGCGCTATCTTTTAACGGGCAACGATGCACTGCGATTAAAATCGTGTATGTACACCGTAGTCTAGCTCAGGAATTTTTGAAAAAACTGACGGAAGAAGTGTCACGACTGAAGTATGGTATGCCTTGGGAGAGTGGAGTAGCACTTACACCGCTTCCTGAAGTGAATAAACCAGCTTATTTAACAGAGTGTATTGAAGATGCAAAACAGTTCGGAGCGAAAGTGATCAACCCGAATGGTGGTGAAGTATTGGAGTCATTTGTTTATCCGGCTATTGTTTATCCTGTCAATGAGCAGATGAAATTATACCGTGAAGAACAATTTGGTCCAGTTGTTCCAGTTGTTCCTTTTGATGATCTGGAAGAACCAATTGAATATTTAATCGGATCCTCTCACGGACAGCAGGTGAGTATATTTAGTAATAATGCGGCTGTTATTTCTTCTTTGATCGATCCTTTGGTCAATCAGGTAAGTCGTGTAAATATCAATTGCCAATGTCAACGTGGACCGGATATTTTTCCATTTACAGGAAGAAAAGATAGTGCGGAGGGAACTTTGTCTGTTGTTGATGCCCTAAGATCTTTTTCTATCCGATCATTAGTTGCTACTAAAAATACAGAGCACAACAAAGATTTGTTAAATGATATTGTGAGTGAAAATAGATCTAATTTCTTAAGCACCAAGTATATATTTTAACGATATGACAGCTATGCTCATCCCGATCGGAGAAGCATAGCTGTATATTATTGTCATAAATCGGGGCGTCTCCCTTGCAAATTTAAGTACAGACTTGTATGAAAATAGCTTGGAATCACAACAGTAACTATCAAAAAGGCGAAAGATTATCTTTCGCCTTTTACTGTTAAGTATATTTCTTTTTTACGGCTGCTACACCATCCTGTACGATCTTTCTGAGAACAGCTTCATCAATATCAGAAAGCCGTTTGACGTATATACAGGATTTGCTCATTTTATATTTTCCGAGTTGCTCAAGATCATATTTTTGTTCATCATCACAGGTATAGAGATACAATGATATCGCAGGTTTTCTTGGAGAAAAACCGACCAAAGGCGCATCACCTTCATGTCCACTGGCATATTTGTAATGGTAGCTGCCAAAACCAATGATACTTGGTCCCCACAAAGTTGCGGGCTGTGCTGTAATCTCTTCCATAATTTCGATCAGCTTATAACTGTCGACCCTTTTCTGTTGATCAGGTATCTGTTCAATAAATTGCGTAACAGATACATCTGTGGGCACTGTTTTGTTCTTCGCCATATTTTATAAGATAGGAGTGAGCTTATAACCTTTTGCAGTTAAGAGTTTCAATAAACCTTCATTGCCAACCAGATGTCCTGCACCGACCGCAAATAGATGTGAAGATTGCGTCATCTTAGCGGGCATTTTGTTGATCCAATTGTTGTTGCGCTTGGTCAAGAAATCAGCTTGTTCTTCTTTGGACATATAACTGCTGTCATAAATTACTGTTTCCAAATCTTTTAGATTTTCGGCCTTGTAAGCAGTGACCATCTTATTCGATACAGCTGGCATTTCATCAATTTTTTCAAGGTATTTTAGTAAATCTGATGCTTTAAACATGCTGTTTAACATGTCGATCTGAAATTTCAGTGTTTCTAAATCATCTATTTTTTTGTTCGCTGACGCCGCTAATGTCTGGATGTCCGCCTCCATGGTTTTAACATTTCTAGGGTCGGAGCAATTCATTGATTTTAAACTCAAGATAGAAACAAAGACAGCAGGGGACATCATCTCTAACATTTTAACGGATAGGCCCTGTGAAATCAGAATGCTGTCAATTTTTAATAATTCACCCTGACTTAATCCTTTCAGAAAACTCGTGTCAGGTTTCATCATTTCAGGAATAAGTGCTTTATTTTCTTCTGATGCAAGATTTACTTCGAAGTTACAACATCGACCTGCGGTATTAGGTTTTTAATTTTATCTTTTAATATATAATCGTCCTCACACATAATGTGCATCGTACCCAATAAATAAGAGTCTTTCTTTAATCCATTTCCTGATATTTTCCACAGGACGGTATTATCTTGTGCGTGAACAGTAAAGGTGGCTACGATAAAGGCTATGATAGCCATAAGGCATATTTTTTCATATAAATAAGTTTTTAATACACTATAAGTATGTGAAAAGCATAAAATGTTACAGCGTGATAGCAAAAAAGCTTTATAAATTAAATTATAAAGCTTTTTGAGGCATTTTTTTACGCTATCACTCGCGTCTCAACGGTTACTTGTGAAAGGAGTATTTTATGAATGGGGCAGGCGTTGGCGATCGCTTCAATGCGCCCCTTCTGCTTATCATCAAGATTGCCTTTGTAGCTAATTTTTCTGATAAATTTCGTTTCTTTTTTATCTTCTGACTGTTCAATATCAACTTCTACATCGATAGGACCAATATCCCATTCCTTTCGGTCAGTATACATTTTTAAGGTAATGGCTGTACAGGATGCCAAAGATGCCGCTAATAACTGCTGCGGATGAAATCCGAGGTCAAGACCACCTTTTTCTTCTGGTTCGTCTACAATAATGCTGTTTTTTCCTGCAGTTACTGTTGTTTTATATTTATCTATACCGATAGTAGCTTTAGCGCTATTCATGATGTTTATTTGTTTAAATAAAATTCTGGAAGTGGAATATTTCCTGTTTCATTCGGAACTTCTGGAAATCTATTGTTGATCCAGTCTTGCTTTGCTTGTTCTAATCTTTCTTTGGAGGAGCTCACAAAATTCCATAAAATATACCGTTCCTCGGGTAAAGGTTCTCCTCCGAAAATATAGATTTTTGAATTTTCACCGATTTCAAATTCACATAATTTAGCATCTTTAGCGACCAATAAATGTTTAGATTCAAATGTTGTTCCGCTATCTGTAATGGTACCATCTAAAATATAAAGACCCGATTCGCCGTATAAATCGTTGCCGATGCTGATCTTTGCCTTGTTTTTAGATTTAATTTCGATGAAGTATAGTTTGCTGTATACTGATACAGGTGATTTTTTTCCAAAGGCTTCACCCGCAATTAAGGTATAGCTGACCCCATTTTCATCTTCCCAATGCGGTAAATCTTCGGCATTGGTATGTTCAAAAGATGGTTCGCACTCTTCAAGTTCTTTTGGTAATGCTACCCAGATCTGAAGGCCATGTAACACTTTATCGGTATGTCTTAAGTATTCGGGAGTACGCTCAGAATGGGTTACGCCTTTACCCGCAGTCATCCAGTTTACAGCTCCGGGTTTTATCTCCATTTCGGTACCTAGACTATCGCGGTGCATAATTGCTCCTTCAAAGAGATAGGTTAGGGTTGATAAGCCAATATGAGGATGTGGACCGACATCGAGGTTTTCATATTCATTTAATGCCGCAGGGCCCATATGATCAATAAAAGTAAAAGGCCCAACCATTCGCTTTTGACGAAAAGGCAATAAACGACCAACCATAAAATTGCCGATATCTGCGGCCCGTTCTTCTATAATAATACCAATATTAGACATAGCTATGTTATTTTAAAATCTTATTGTATGAAACAGTTGTCATGTATTTTAGTTTTGGTGTCAGCAAAACCATATTCAATAGGTTATCGCTAGGGATACTGATAAACACATGCCAGAGAACGCCTCGTTCTTCTGTTAAAGATAAGTACTTGTTTTATTTATATTATTGATCTAGATTAAGAAAATGACGGCAACCAGCAATTTATTTAAAATTCAGGAAGTTTATCCATGATATGCCGCCTATAAAAGAACAATGCCAGATTTTTGTATGAAGCGTGGTGGTACAGTAATCATACGTTACTTTAGGAAAAAGATAACTTTTCGACTCCACTTACAATAGGTCTGAGGTGGAGTCGAAAAGCCAATTTTTATAATGCCAAATAAACTAGAGCATGATTGTTCGCTCGATATTTATCTCCTGTAAAAAGTACTCATCATGAGATACGACCAGTATGGTACCCTGGTAAGTTTTTAAAGCGGTAGTCAATATTTCAATATTCTGAATATCTAAGTTATTAGTCGGTTCATCCATAATGATGAGATCGGGTGCTAGATTCTGAATTGTTAAGCAACATAGGCATAGCCTCATTTTTTCTCCACCGCTCAGGGTATCGCATCGCTTATCCCAGCTGTCTTTACCAAATAAAAATCGATTTAATCTGATTTTGATCTCATGTTCCTGTAAGCTAGTATCATTAAATAACTGTACCTGATCATATATGGTCAGATCATTGTTGATCATGGAATAATCTTGATCAATATACACTGATTTATGTGCTGCACGATACACTTCACCTTGGTAATCTTGGATCTTATTGAGCAAAATCTGAATAAGAGTCGTTTTCCCAGATCCATTTTCTCCTTTTAAAGCAATACGTTCTGTGCTTGAGATTTCAAAATCTAAATTTGTATTCCAAAGTGGCTTTCCATTAAAATTGCCATTCAGCTTCTTTACGGTAAAGAGTTTTTTGCCTGCGTGTAAATTGGAGTCCGTTAGACCAAACTTTATTTTATCAATATCTGGAATTCCCTTTCTTAAGCTCTGCAACTCCTGGGATAGACCCGCACTTTTTTCATGATGCGTATCTTTTATTTTAGCGGTGCTTTTTTCAGCATTATTGCGCAAGGTATTCATCATGATTCGGGAAACGCCCTCTTTCTGCTGTTTATTCTTCCCTCTAGCATCTAATTTTTGTTGCCGCTCTATGGTCTCGCGCGCCTTGATCTTTGTTTTTCTGATTTCTTTTTCGACATGTTTGATGTATGATGCAAGGCCTCTTGTTTCATCTTCTTTTCTTCCAGATAGAAATCATAATTACCGGCATAGTAAATCAATCCAGAAGAGGTCAATTCGTACATGGAATCGAGTTGATTGAGCAAAGAACGGTCGTGACTTACGATAATCATCGTGCTGGATGAAGAACGGATGAATTGATACAGCAGCTTACGGCTCATGGCGTCTAACTGATTGCTTGGCTCATCGAGTAAAATCAGTTTGGGCTGGTGAATACTGATCCCTGCTAGAAAAACTTTCGTTTTCTGGCCACCGCTCAGGCTGTCTAGCTTTTGGTCCAAAGCGAGATCCGTTAATTTCCAGTAAGACAATGCCTCCTGGCATCGATCTTCAATGTTCCAATCATCATCGAGTACAGTTAGATTTTCTTCTGTTACAATTCCTGAAAGTATGGTATGAAGTGCACTTAACTTATGATCGATTTTTAATGCCTGCGCTACCGTTAAATGATTGTACTGACCGAATAGCTGCGGCACGTAATATAAGGTGCCATCAATACTTTTTTGGCCATGAGCGGCGGTTAATTCACCCGCAATGATCTTTAATAGTGTGGATTTTCCGACACCATTGTTTCCGATCAAAGCAACTTTTTTATTGTCCTGCAAATTTAGACTGATGTCCTGAAACAGCACATCTTTATTTTGATGTATATATGAAATGTTTTGTAAAATAAGCATAATTTCTTTTTTTAGCATGAACGATCGTGCGCATGGAGTATGCGTCACATTAATTTTTTGCAAAAAGAAATTATTTATTACATGGATATGTTGCTTTTTAGTTACTGATGCAAATCTAGATAATTTTGTGCGGATATGAAAACAAATTTTTGTGACTGTTTATTTTTTGCACGACAAAATTGACAGATTTGTAATCTCCAGTCGGATGATTTCACTTCGGGTCATCGGCTTTTCTATTTTATACTAGTGCTTACTTTACAGCTAATTAAGTATTCTTATTACTGTTTTACGGCAGGTCATATTCTTTATAAAAGGAAAAGTTTAGATATCTTATTAAATGGTACATTTCTAGGGTATAATCACGTAACGGCACTTTATTAGGGTGAAGCTCGGTGCAAATTTCATAAAGTTTTACAAGATTTACCCATAATGTTATAAAAATCTAAGTTGCCTATTGCGCTAGCTTTGCACCAAGTATTATGAAAAAACTATTCGTCATATTCCTCTCATTCGTTTACCTGATCTTGTCCTCGGGCTTTGCTCAGTATGCGCATTTTTGTATGGGAACCGCAACGAAAGAAGTAACCTTAACGAATATCAATCATAATACCAATACGCCTTGTGCCATCTGTGCTTCTAAGGAAAAAGGACTGGAGAAGAAAAAGAAGAACTGTTGCAAAGTAGAAACGCAGATCTTTAAGACCGATAAAGCTTCAAGTAAACAAGCTGGCTTTGATTTTTCGCTAAAAATTTGGGGAGATGTTATTCCCAACCGAACATTAGGTGCTGTTTTCGATAAACTATCGATCACTAATGTCTCTAATAATCCTAATTACCTGTCCGACAGAACACTTCCCCGGACAAATCCCCTCTATATCTTCCATTGCATCTATAGAATATAGAAAGTCATGTATTGAATTTGACATTTACCATTCCCAATGAAGAGGAATCGGTACTCATTCTTTATATAACTTTTTAAACTTTCGTCTATGAATCTTAAATTCATGGCGTCAGTAGGCTTTATGCTTGCTCTTAACTCATCGGGTTTTGGACAAGTACTAAACTTATCTGATGCATTGCAACGTGCAGTTGACCAGCATGATAAAATAAAATCAAAAAGAACTCTTGTTCAGTCTGCTGAACAGAATACTATTTTTCAAAACAAACAATTTCTTCCCGATGTGACCTTGGGTGCACAGCAAAGTTATGGAACGATTAATGCACAAAACGGGCCCATGTATGCTCATGGAGGTTTAGCTTCTGCCGCAACTTCAATGCCTTTGGCTGAACAAAATTGGAATGCTGCTTTTGGGTCTCTGTATTTTGCTAACGTCAATTGGAATGTATTCACCTTTGGCAAAAAACAAATCAAGTGGCACTTGCCCGTACAAAGGAGCAGACTGCAACTGCTGATGTCGATCAGATCATATTTGAACATCAGGTCAAAGTTGCGGCGTCCTATCTTAATCTATTGGCGAGCCAACGTATTAAATTTGTTCAGGGTAAAAATACAGAACGTGCCCAGGTGTTTTTTGATATGACCTACAGTCGGGCAACAAGTGGTTTAATTCCAGAAGTTGATGTTTCGCTTGCGAAAGCAGAGGTCTCTCATGCGAGATCGTTAGAAATCAAATCTTACGATAAAGAGCTGGCCTATTCAAAACAGCTTGCCGTTTTGTTGGACGATGATTTTCAAACGTATGAACTGGACAGTGTATTCAATACCAGTGTACCTATTATGCTATGGGATCAAATTCAAAGTAAAGTAGCGAGGCATCCTTTATTGGAATTGCAGCAACGCAAGATTGATGAAAGTGCGCAATCTGAAAAATTTATCCACAGCCATAAAATGCCCAACATCAATATTTTTGGTGTGGTGCAGGGACGTGGTTCAGGTTTTGATTGGAACTATGTCCAGGATAACACCGCATATTCATCTTCCTATTTTAAAGGTGCAGGAATTCAGCGTAGCAATTACCTTTTGGGAGGTACATTGAGTTGGAATTTGACAAATATCTTTCGGTTTGACAGTAAAATAAAGGAGCAACAGTTTCAATCCCAATCCTTAAAGCAAGATTATACTTTATTGGAGAAAGAACTGAATGCGCAAACCAATTTAGCGAAAGTACAGTTTCAAAATGCGGTCGATAATCTTGAAGAAACAAAGTACAGCTCACCGCTTCACAGTTAGCCCATCGTCAACATACAGCATTGTATGAGAATGGTCTTACAACATTGGTTGATTTCACACAGGCATTGTACAGCCTCAATAGGGCTGAGGTCGATTATGAAATTGCCCAAAACAATGTTTGGCAGGCGATGCTGCTATTAGCATCTGCACAAGGAGATATTTCGATTTTACTTAAAGCGACTCAACACTAATTTTTCTTCGAAAATGAATTTAATCAGATTTGCACTTCGCAAACCAATTTCCATCATGGTTATGGTATTGGGCCTTTTATTCTTCGGAATACGGGCAGCAAAAGATATACAGGTAGATATTTTACCTGAGATGAACTTACCGGTGGTTTATGTAGCTCACTCGTTTAACGGCTATACGCCACAACAGATGGAGGGTTACTTTACCAAGATGTATGTCAATATGATGCTTTTTACGAATGGAATAAAAAGTATTGAGACGAAAAATACACAGGGATTGACATTGATGAAAGTCAATTTTTATGAGGGTACTGAGATGGGAGAGGCTATTGCGCAGCTGACAGCCCTCTCCAATCGCTCGCAGGTATTCTTACCGCATGGTGCTCCGCCACCTTTTATCATTCGGTTTGATGCTTCATCACAACCGGTGGGTCAATTGGTTTTCCGCAGTGAAACCAAAACGAATAATCAGCTGCAGGATATTGCCAATTTTACAGCACGGCCTTTCTTGATTGCCATTCCGGGGTTAACAACAGCGCCACCATTTGGCGGTAGTCCACGGACAATTGAAATTAATATTGATCCCAATAAACTCCGTGTACACCAGCTTTCGCCAGAGCAGATTGTGGAAATCATCAGTCGACAGAACATTACATCACCTTCAGGAAACGTGTATATAGACGATATAAACTACTTGACACCGACCAACAATACCTTAAAGACGGTCGAAGAGTTTGGCGATATTCCATTATTCAAAGGACAGGTTGATAATGTATATTTAAGAGATGTTGCAACTGTTAAAGATGGTGCAGATATTACAGCTGGCTATGCTTGATTGATGGCAAGCGTTCGGTATATATCAATGTAGCCAAATCAGGAAAAGCGTCAACTTATGATGTCGTACAGAACCTTAAAAAGGTCATTCCTAATATTCAAAAAAACCTCCCTGATGATGTGAAGATTTCTTATGAATTTGATCAGTCAGTCTATGTGATCAATGCTGTAAAAAGTCTGATTGTAGAAGGGGTCCTGGGAGCATTGCTAACGGGTTTAATGGTGATCCTATTTTTAAGAGATATGCGTGCCGCAATTATCGTGATTTTAACAATTCCGATTTCCATTATTTCAGGTGTGCTTTTTCTTAAATTATTTGGACAAACCATCAACATCATGAGTTTGTCGGGATTAGCGCTAGCCATCGGTATTCTGGTGGATGAAAGTACGGTCACGATCGAAAATATCCATCAGCACTTTGCAATGGGAAAAACAAAAGCAAGGGCCATCTGGGATGCCTGTATGGAGATCGCTTTCCCTAAATTATTGATCTTACTTTGTATTCTCGCCGTATTTGCACCTGCACTGGTGATGACGGGGATACCGGGATCACTGTTTATGCCACTGGCTCTTTCAATTGGATTTTCTATGATCACTTCTTACCTGATGTCTCAGACTTTTGTGCCGATCATGGCTAATTGGATGATGAAAAACAATCATGTAGCGGGTGAAGTGCATAAAGAAACAGCTTTCGATAGATTTAAAGTTCGCTACTCGAATCTGTTGGAACGATTAATGGCGAGTAAGAAGATCATTGTCTCGATCAGTTTGGTGCTGATCCTAGCCCTAGTTGCTGTTATGTATCAGTTTACAGGAAAAGATGTTCTTCCGAACGTCAATTCGAGCCAATTCCAGGTGCGGATAACTGCGCCTGAAGGAACGCGAATTGAAAAAACGGAAGAAAAGGTAAAGGCCGTATTGCATCAATTGGGTACTTTGATCGGGAAAGATAAAATTGCGATTTCCTCTGCCTACGTCGGCTTACATCCATCCTCATTTGCGGTAAGTCCCATTTATCTTTATAATGCGGGTCCACATGAAGCATTACTTCAGGTAGCACTAAAAGATTTTAAAGGGAATTCGGATCTCTTAAAAGATGAAATAAGAGCGCATCTCAAAAAAACGATGCCAGAACTTAAGCTTTCTTTCGAACCAATCGAATTAACCGAAAAAATATTAAGTCAAGGTGCGAATACCGCTATTGAGATCCGTATTTCGGGTATGATGAAGAAGATGAATGCGATGTCTGCCAATAAATTGATGGCGAAGCTTAAAGAATTGGATTACTTACGTGATGTCAAAATACCACAATCCATGAATTACCCAGCTCTGGAAATTAATATTGACAGAAATAGAGCCGCACAGTTAGGCTTAGATGCGCAGGATATTTCGAAGTCTTTGGTCGCCAGTACTGCTTCTTCACGTTATACAAGTAAAAATATGTGGGTAGGCGGTATGATGGGGATTGCTTATGACGTGCAGGTACAAATGCCTCAAAATATTTTAAACAGCCAAGATGAACTGGCGAACATTCCATTATCTAAAAATGCGGACAGACCTGTACTTGGCGATGTCGCAACCATAACACCTGTTAAAACATTGGGCGAAAGTTATAATTTGGGAACAATGGGTTACACAACTGTAACAGCCAATGTACATCAGACTGATCTTGGCCGAGCTAAAAAAGATGTACAGGCTGCAATTGATTCTTTAGGAGAACTGCCAAAAGGTGTGAATATACAAGTAGCGGGTATGGCTCCAGTTTTAGACGATACCATGAATAGCTTAGCGAGCGGATTATTGATTGCAATCGTGGTTATCTTTTTGATGCTGACAGCTAATTTTCAATCCTTCAAGGTTTCCCTGACCATTTTAACCACAGTCCCTTTCGTGGTATTTGGTTCTTTGGTTTTACTGAAATTGACCGGATCGACTATCAATATGCAATCTTATATGGGGATTATTATGGCAGTAGGTGTTTCAATTGCCAACGCTGTACTATTGATCAGTAATGCGGAGACATTGCGGTTAGAAAATAAAAATGCCATGCTATCTGCTATTACAGCAACGGGACTGCGTATCCGTCCGATCATTATGACCACTTTGGCGATGACAGCCGGTATGTTGCCGATGGCAATTGGATTTGGCGAAGGTGGAGATCAAGTGTCACCCTTAGGTAGAGCGATTATCGGTGGACTGGTAGCTTCTACTTTTTCCGTACTCATCATTTTACCCTTGGTTTTTGCTTGGGTATTGGGTAAAACTAAAGTTCAATCACCTTCTCTAGATCCTGAAGATGAAAACAGTGTACATTTTAACAATTAGAAAACAGAAAAAAATGAAAAACTTAATTTATATAACACTTGTATCGGCATTATTTTCACGGGCTGCGCTGAATCTAAAAAAGAAAATAAAGAAGAGCAGAAAAAGGAAATGGGGGGTATGATGATGATGAATCCTTCGAAACCGTTCCTGTGAAGAAAATTAATCCTTTGGTTATCCTGAAACTAGCGGGTGAATTGCAACCTGATCAGAGCACAGAATTGTTTGCTAAAGTAAACAGTTACGTTAAAAATATCCGTGTAGACATCGGTGATCGCGTTTCTGAAGGACAGATCTTGATGACGTTAGAGGCTCCTGAGATCCAGTCGCAGGTAGCAACTGCTAAAGCGAAATTTAAGGCCCAGCAAGCTGTTTATGTATCAACGCTGGCTACTTATGATCGCATGGTTAGAGCCAATCAGACTGCGGGCGCTATCGCGCGCGATGCAATGGATCAGATCACTGCCCGGAAATTATCGGATCAGGCAAAATTGGCCGCCGCAGAATCAGCGTATCATGAAATCAAAAATATTGACGATTATTTAGTGATCCGCGCACCTTTCAGTGGTATCATCACGGATAGAAGTGTTGATTTGGGTGCTTATGTGGGACCAATGGGTAAATCACCGTTGTTAGTGGTTCAGAATAATCAGAAATTGCGTTTGAATCTTTCCATACCAGAAGCAAATACTCCTTTTATAAAACTGGGGGATACCATTCAGTTTTATGTGAGATCGCAACCGCAACATAAATATTTTGCGAAGATAAGCCGTAAATCGGGTAGTCTTGATTTAAAATTGCGATCGGAGAAAGTTGAGGCAGATTTTATCAATACCAATAATGCTTTGAAACCTTTTATGATAGCCGAAACACAAATTCCTTTACAAAATAGTGAAGCGACTTTCTTTGTCCCAAAATCTGCCGTTGTAGACAGTAATATGGGGATGTATGTCATTGCCGTTGAAGGTGGGAAAGCAAGAAAGATTGCGGTAAGCAAAGGACGTGTGATGCCTGAGATGGTCGAAGTATTGGGCGAATTGGCAGAAGATACGGTGATCCTTAAGATGGGCAATGAAGAGATTCAAGATGGTTCAGCAATTCCAAATAAATAAAATATTTAAAATCATGATAAAACAATTCAACACAATAGCGATGGTGGCAATAGCCGCCATCGTACTGGTATCCTGCACGAATGAAGCACCGAAAGAAGCGGGGGCGATTAGTGGAACACCGGCTCAAAAGCCTATTCTGGTTCCAGCTCCTGCAGGAACGTCAACTCCTAAAAAGGGAGATCAGGTACCCAATAATCTGGTCTGTATGGTGAATGATGCCTATATGGGCAAACAGCAACTGGAAGTTCCGTTCGAGGGTAAGCTATATTACGGTTGTTGCGAGATGTGTAAAGAACGTATTCCAAATGATGCCAAGGTCAGAATGGCGGTCGATCCTCACACTTTAAAGAAGGTAGATAAAGCAACGGCCTACATCGTGTTGATCGGAGATCAGGATGAAGTCGCATACTTCGAAAGCAAAGATAACTACGATGCATTTCTAAAAGCTTCGCAATAGGAAGTAGAAAGAAGGATAAAAGGTGCTTTTCATTGACTTGAAGAGCACCTTTTTTAGATCTGTATTTTGGATGATTCTATGTAAATAACTGTGTTACTTATGGGCAAAGTGAGATTTTACCATTCAAAATTTGTATTTTCATATTGGTATTTCAGAAAACGGGCATTCATATAAAATAAGAGCGGTAATGAAGAAAGTAATTGCAGCGATCAATATGACACTTGATGGTGTTTTTGATCATACGGCCATACAACCGGACGAAGAAGTTCATCAGCATTATACGGATTTATTAAAGGATTCAGAGGTCATTCTATATGGTAGAATTACATTTGAGCTTATGAAATATTGGCAGACGTTTTTAAAAGATCCTTCAGAAGAAAAATCGATGAATGACTTTGCCATAGCAATAGATCAGATTCCTAAAATAGTCTTTTCAAATAAACTGAAAGATACGGATTGGGATACCGCAAGATTAGCAACTCAGGATATTGAAAAGGAAGTTTTAGTTCTGAAAGAAAGTTCTGAGAAAGATATTTTACTGGGCAGCAGGAGTATGATTAATCAACTGATGAAATGGGATCTGATTGATGAATACCAGTTTTGTGTGCATCCGCTTATCGCAGGTAAGGGCTTGTCATTGTTTGAGGAAATGCATGATCGAACTTTATTGAAGCTCATCAAAACGAAGATCTTTAGTAGCGGTGCGATCATCCTTTACTATGAACCGTTAAGGGGGTAATTGTATTTTATTAATTCGTATTATTCAATATTTCTCTATTTGAATCGATCAGAAATTTATAGTTTTCCTCAATTTATCATTCATTATTTTTACAATTTTTCCCGTACCAATTATCCTGCTTCCTTCACGAAATTCAAAAAACATTCCTTCTTCCAACCTGCCACTGAAATATTCTTGTCCAATAATTCTAAGGGTAGCTTTAACTTCCTCCCCAGGATATACAACTGTCTTATTAATAAAAGTCTGTTCTCCGGATGTTTGCATGTCGTCAAAATCAAATTTTACTTGTGGTCTATATTTTGAAAAAGCTGGAGTTGATCGACCTCCTTCTTCCAGAGTTCTATAAGTTAATTCAGCAACAAAATCAATCATTTTAATTTTATTTTGGTAATAAATGATTATTTGTTCGATGATATAAGAAAAATCAGATCGATTATAAAGTACTTCTGCATATTCAATCATTTCTATTAATGAACTTCCAGCTTCACATCTCCAAGCATCGAGAGATGTGGAACCGATAGCATTCTTTCGGATTTTATCTATTGTAATAGGCTTACCAAAATAACTTTCAAACTCTTGTATAAATTCCGAGATTTTTAATGAGTGAGCATTAGGCCAATCATTTAATGCATTGATCAATAAGGATGCTGTTTTATTAAAGCTATCATCATTTTGATATAATTCGGTTAAAAAGACCAATTGATCAAAAGTTTCAAACTTGGTTTTATTTTCCATAAATGCTGTTGTAAATTTATTTATCTTTTTTATTTTAAAACTTTTTAACTTGTATAATAGCATTTAGTATTCTCTAAACTTCTTTACATTATCCAAATAGAATAACTCGAAATAAGAAGAATGTTACCCTAATGAATAGAAAACATCATTAACTATGATAATTTACTGAGGTAAAGCCATACTGCTCATCATAATAAATAGGGGTCTCATCATTAATGCTAATATTCGATTCGTAAAGGGTGTTTGCATTATTACATGATGTTTTTATTTATAAGCGTAATAACAACTTTGACTGTAAAGGCGTTTTAAATTTTTTGCAGATACCCAATGATACTTATTTAACATAAACTTTTCAAAAGCTTCAAAAGCAATAAATGTAATCTCTGTCCCTGAATGAACTGGGTTTTCTTGTACATAGCGATTTCCCATTTTATTCACGGCCTTACAAATTAAATGACACTCTTCCAGTTTTTGTGCACTTAAATTCGGAAATACAGTTGACAATCTTTCATTGATCGGTTGTAACCAGTTTTCACCAAAATCCATTGAAAGTTCTAGACCGTAGTTTAGTATATCAATTGTTAGTGGCATCTGCTTCATTGATAATGATTGTTTTGTTTTCCTTATAAAGCTACCAATAAGCGCTCATGAAAGCAATATGTAATTAATTACAATCATAATTTAACGCATATTCTCTTCTTTATCGTGTTTGCAGATACTATCTTAATCTGTATTTTCGTTTGAGAAGAGAAATGACTTCCATGCTTTGATCATTTTCAAACTATATTTACTATTATAATTGACAATATAAAATGACAGAAGAAAAAAAACATCAGATAAAATTAGAAAACGATAAAATAATTAAAGATAAAGGTTATCGTGTTAATGATTGGCTTCCCATTTTAGAGACATCTTCTTTTCGGACATTGGATGAAATAAAAGGCAGAATGTCGGTTATGAATGCGCTCATAAACATTGCTTTTGAGGCTCCAGTTTATATTATTAAGGAATGGCTTGAAAACCAAAATCTTCTCGTATTTCTTTCAGATGCTGAAAAAGAAATCTTAGAAAAAGACAATGATGAGCTAACGGATATCGAAATTAATAGCCTGAATTGGTATTTAGAGAGTTTATGGGCTTTAATGTGGGCAACTGGTATGATTGAGCGTCTAGCAGCAGAGGACTATGTCGGTGATCATATGGTCTCCCTGTTACCTAATTTACAACATGGTGAAACGAATATTAAGCTTGAGCGTCTGTCAAAAGTGCGGACAGAGATAGAGCTATATACGATGCTGGATTACTATTATAGATTGCATTGGTACTGTGTAGATGAAAGACTAAATGGCCGTCAAGCTAAGTTAAATGAAGGAGTGATTTATGAGCGACGGAAATCTTTGGAATGGGCATTCAACCGCGAAAATGACTGGGATAATGTTGAAATGGGAACGTAAAAACCAATATTTAGTTCCGGCTTTTTCCTAATCACTTTAAAAATAAGATTGAAATAAATGACACAGAGAGCAGCTATACCATGTCCTGAATGTGACAGAGAAAAATATTTTGAGGGACTGTGCTATTCTTGCAAAAACAGAAAGTTGCGAGAACATTATGAATCGATGAGCAGAGGCCAGATTCTTGAAACGGTTGAAAATATTATTGCAAAAATTGAAACCATTGACAAATGGGAAGAAGTCTATAAAGATTTCTCTGGATTACTGGCTTACCAGGACATTGATACAAGTAAAATTGCTGACGCAGCATTTCAAAAAAGATCTTTTATCCGCCAACCTTATATAGAAATGCATCAGATGAAATCCAAGATCAATTAATCGCATTAATCTGTACACCTGATTGTGCATATGCAGGCCATATATTAAGTTGTCTTGCAGTGGTAGGTGGTGAAAAAGTAAGAAAGACTTTCCATGAACTGGAAAAAATCCACTGCCTTGGCGTAAAAATCTGTATGTAGATCCTTCATTTTATGCCGCATTGGGCGGATGGACTTTTGATCAAGCAGGAAACAAGGTTCAACTTAATTATGAAACGTGTTATTCACTTTTAGAAGATGAACAACATGAAGATGATGCAGTCAAAGTAGCTGTACCAAAAAATGAGAATTGTCAGATCTGTAAGTGTCAAACGGTCGATATATTAACCCTAAATGGAAACGACGAACGGCTATCATTTCTTGGATTACCAGGGCTTCTAAAAATTCCAATATGTCCGAATTGTGCAAGTATGTGTGAAAAGACAATAGTTCGTTACCAAATTGATGGAGCGAGCACTTTTGAGATCGTAGAACCGTATACAAAAGAAAACTATTTGTCGTTAGCAGATTTTAAAGAATTGACAACAAACAAACTGGCGTTATCAATTTCAAAAAAACCTGTATATTTCGCATGCGGAAATGATGATGTATCAATAATAGGAGGGAACGCAGAATGGGTGCAAGATTGGCAATATGAAAACTGTCCTGACTGTCAAAAGAAAATGAAATTACTAGCGGCTCTTTCCTGGGATCAAATCATGAACGGTTCAGAAGGAACACTTTATGTTGAAATTTGTACAGATTGTTCTCTTGTCGTAGCTTTTCACCAACAAACGTAAGTGAAATATTAGTTTTTGTTTCAATCGCGAAATATAATCCCATAAGTGGGCTTCCTGTTGAATTGTACTGCTGATCTTTACATTTCAACAGGAAGCCAGCTTTTTATTATTGCTTTTTACCAACATAAATGGTGGCTGCACCAAAAAGTTGTGGATAGCTTTTACTTTAACAAAGCCGGATTCTTCCAGTATCTTCAAGAATTTATCTCCAGAAGGGAAGTTTATAGCCGATTTGGATAGGTAAGCATATGCATTTTTATCTTTGGAAAAGATTCGGGCTATCCTTGGCATGAGGTGTTCCGTATACAGGAGATATCCAAATTTTATTAATTTATTTGAGGGAACCGAAGTTTCTAAAATAACAATCGTTCCGTCAGACTGCATTACTCTGTACATTTCTCCAAGTCCTTTTTCAAGGTTTTCAAAATTCCTTACACCGTAGCTGATATTGACTATATCAAAAGAACAATCAGCAAAAGATAGAGATTCAGCATGCTGCACTTCAGTGTGAATGCGTCCGTCTAATTTATTGGCACTAATTTTTTCATTTGCGATCTTAAGCATTCCTTTAGAGATATCAACACCGATTATATTTTCAGCTTGCGTCCTTCCTAAAAGAATTGCCATATCGCCGGTCCCGGTTGCGACGTCAAGTATGTGACGGGGATGACATTCTGAAACTATTTTAAAAACTTTACGTCGCCAACTTTTATCCATCCTAAAGGTGATAATATTGTTTAGGAGATCATACTTTTCGGAGATGGTATCAAACATGTGTTCAACCTGTTTACTTTTTCCTTCTGTCGAGTCTAAATAAGGTGTAATTTTCGCGTTCATATTTTTTAAATGATGCCGATCCAATTTAAGTTGAATTATTATTAGTTACTGTGGATGTGTGAAATAGGGATACATTAAAGCCTTGATGGAACTGACATAGGATTCATACGCTTGGAGACCTTCAAGTTTTTCATTAATCAAGTTATGTGAGGGCCAAAAGTCAACCACAATAAAAATATTGTTGATCAGATAATCCCACACTTCTTCAGGAATATCATTTCTTAACACTTTCTTTTGAACCATCAGGTTAAAGAAACGTTTGGTTTCCTTTTTTCGTTTAATCACTATTGCGGCATATGATTCGCGGATTGAAGGAATCCATAAGGAGATTTCAACAAAGTTTATGAATATAAACTGATAACGAGTGAGCAGATTATAAAAATCTTTGAAAATAGTAAATACTAATTCCATGTCAACACCTTCTACATAGTTTTCAAGAGATGCCATTAGCATATCTGATTCTTTAATCAGACGGTCAAATAAGGCTTGTATGATATCCTCCGTATGTTTGAAGTGATAATGTAAATTCCCTGCACTGATACCTATTTCTGTGGCGATGTGGCGGGTACTGGTATTACGAAGACCTCTGGTATTAAAGACCTGTAATGAAATTTCAAGAATGCGTTCTTTTGTATTCATATTCAAAATTAGAACTTTTGTTCTAATTTGAATATATTTTTACTTTTGTGTATGAAAACGCAAAAAGAGAACTGGTTCATAAGAAATCTTAAAGATATTCGAGAAACTATTTTTGGTTTTAATACCACAGATAGTACTTTGAAAAGAGCGAGTAAGGTTATGGGATGGTATATGTTTTTAACCTTGATGACATGTGGAATAGTCGCTACCTTGATCGCAATTTCTTTTGCACATTAAAGCAATACTTATCTGACCCATTCTTGCTGTTTTATGGTCTATCGTGGATTCTTATTCGATATTGCAGGCAGACAGGACAGCCAATCCCGGTTTTAAATAACTGGTTGACAGATTTTGTCTTTGTTCCATTAATCGCATATATCGCATTTTGCATTGGCAATCTCCTTTTAACTTTATACAGCGCACCCCATTATTATCCATTATATCAGATACTTGTATTAGCGTTTTTCGTTTCCATTGTTTTTGAATATATCATGCCTAAATACACCAATTACAATGTCAGTGATCCAATAGATACCCTGTGTTACTTCGTAGGTGGATGCTTTTATTATTTCTGTCATCAAAATTATTTGAAAAGTAAATTTAGCTAACGATTATCCATAAGATTCTTGATTAACACGAAAGGACATAATCTAATTTGGAATATTTCACCCTTTCTTGAAACAGAAAAAATAAATGTTTTTTGGGAATTAATGTTAGATATTATCTAAATTGAACACACTCTAAGATACGGCATAATAAAATTTAAAAATCTCAATATCAATTGGATAGACTAGATAGCATCAAAATGAAGATAAAATACGATATAGATTGGTTAATTGAAAGATTTGAAAGTGGTGAGACCTTGAAATATATTTTCTTTTGGGGACATGAAAATAGACATAAAGATGTGGTAAGTAAATCTTGTTTTAGCCAATGGTTTGATTGCCCTTTTAAGGTTGACAGTGTTAATTATAAAACTTCTGAACACTGGATGATGGCTCACAAAGCTCTACTGTTCGGTGATGATAATCTTTTTGATAAGATCATAAATTGTGAAAAACCTGGAGAAGCAAAAGAACTAGGCAGACAAATCCTAGGCTATGATCAACAAATCTGGAATGAGCATAAATTTGAAATTGTAAAACTGGGAAATATACATAAATTCAATCAACATCCCAGATTAGCAAATTATCTTTTGCAAACAGAAAATAGAATTTTGGTAGAAGCAAGTCCGGTTGATGTAATTTGGGGAATTGGTATTGCTGTAGATAACGATGATATTGAAAATATTTATAATTGGCGTGGAGAAAATCTCTTAGGTTTTGCATTAATGTATGTGCGTGATTTTTTTAAACAATTTGGACATTTCAAGCCACTTGAGAATTCCATTCAACCACCGTGGAAGAAATTCCCTAATATGGACAGTAATGATATGTTTTGGAGTATGGGAAAAGGAGAGGACTATCTAACCCAATTTTCAGAATATTATAATGGACTTGATGACAGAGAGAAAATGATTTTTAAAATGACGAACACATGCCCATATGAATGGCAAAGCTTTTATGATTAAGTAATTATGATGCGAATTCCACTTTAAGGAAAATAGATAATTAAGTTAATAAAGGAACTAGGATTCAAGGAGAAGATAGCTGCGGTAATTAAAAATCAATTTAGAAATGAGTAAATATAAAATCTGGATTACTATCTTCATTAATTTAATGATAAGTGCTTTGTATTTTAAACAGATTTTATATAGCGGAAATCTGCTTCCGCTACTTAAAACGAAAGAAATATTACTGACACCATTTTTATTATTTTACACAGTATTAGGAATCGTAACCTGTCTTTTTCTAGATAAAAAAATAGTTAAAAATCAGCATATTACTGCAGTTATTTTATTGATTGTTATACTTGGTTTTTTGATTTTCCCAGTTTCGTTCCTACATCATAGAAGGGGATACGAACTTGCACTACCGTTCCTATCAACCCTTGTAGAGCCCATTAAAGTCAAGTACTTATTTGGCCAATCTATCAAAGTTTTATTGCAGAAAAACATTGTTCTGATGGTGATCAGCTTTTGCTTGCTCTTTTTTGTATCCTTCTTTTTTAATATGGATTCGACCAATTATCTTTATGCTTACGGAGGAATGTATTTTCTGATGTTGGCAATTCTAGACTATTACTTTCATCAAATAAAGTTCAGCTCTCAACCACATTGATTGTTTAAGACTACAATAGTTAACTATGGTTTTAGCGAAATGAAACTACATTCAATTGAAGCAGTAATAGATCCCGAAAATGTGGCCTGCCAAAGTATTAGAGAAATGTAATTTTATTAAAGAAGGATATTTTAAGGAAAATGAGTTCTACAACGGACAATTTTTGGCTACTGTCATTTATTCGAAAATAAATGGATAAGTAACATACTACGTATGAAGAAAAAAAATCCATGTACATTACATGGATTTTTTCGCTTTAAAAGCATATTTCATTGTCCTTTCTTTGAATGAACAGGTCACATTAAATATGCTTCCTGATATCGTGAGCAAACTATAGGCAGTCAAGCATAACTGTTAGTCTATAAATTATTTCAATTCAATGATTTTATTATTATCCGCTTCTTTAACCTCTTGTTCAATCGAAATCGTAAGTTTCGAAAATATCGTAAATGCTAATAGTAAGATAAGTGCAACCGGAAATATAATTCCGATAATTATTGCAAAGAGCAATGAAATGCTCAAGTACACTTTTCCAGTACTAGAAGAAACTTTTAATTTAGAATTTTTTAGCGAATCAAATGCTTTTTGAAAACCATTTGTGATTGTTTTGCTATTGATGTCGAAGATTGTTTTAGTTTTCATGATAAATCTGTTTATGTATTTGTTTATGATTCAAAAGTAGCGCTATTGCGTTTCAAAGCTTAGTGGAAATAGGTGGATGAAGGAAGAAAATCGGTAAACCATTATTTTTTAGCGGTCAGTAAGAATAACTATATAGCTCTTTAGTATTTAAACATAATAGATGTTATGATCTATTTTAATAGGTTTAAAAACTCATTTCTCTTTGTCTCTGAAGAGAAAATGCCACCATATTCAATGGAAGTTGTACTACTTGTACTGTCCTTAATACCGCGGGCAGATACACAAAGATGCTCGGCATGGATCACCACAATGATATCATCGGTCTGTAAAGCAGATTTCAATTCATTATATATCTGCAAGGTTAATCTTTCCTGCACCTGAGGTCTGTGTGCATAATAATCGACCACACGATTAATTTTAGAGAGACCGATTACCTTATTCTTTGCAAGGTAACCGATGTGCGCAAGTCCTACAATGGGCAGAAAATGGTGTTCACAGGTTGAATTTACACGGATATTCTTTTCAATCAATATTTTATTATAATCATATTTATTGACGAATGTAGAAAGCTTTGGCTTATTTAAAGGATTGAGACCATAGAACAATTCCTTTATGTACATTTTAGCGAAACGGTAGGGCGTGCCACTTAAACTGTCATCATGTAGATTTAATCCAAGTTCCCACAATATTTGTTGAAAAAGCTCGGAAATGCGATTCATTTTCTCTTCATCAGTTCTGAGAAATGCATCCGGTCGTAAAGGCGTTTCAATTGAAGTCATGGCATGTTGATCTCCGATATCCTCTGTATTGGAGATTGTTTCTGTTTGTGATAATGAATTCATCATGATTTATACTGTTGTTATATTAATTCGAAGTGCTATTATTAAATACTTAACAAATATAAACCTAAATTCTTCAAATGCAACTAAATTGCTTTTGTGAATTATCTTATCTATATTTGACCATTGATAATCCAATTGACATTTTTAATTATTATAATAAATGAATGCTATACTTATTGTTTCTATACTTTTTTTATCTCCATTTATAAGTGGAATTTCCGTTTTATCAGTCAAACGGGATCGTTCAACATTTTTAAAATTGATTCTTTCGTTCAGTGGTGCCTATCTTTTTGGACTGACGATACTTCATCTTATTCCGCACGTGTATGCAGATGCGTCGGAGCATATGGATACCATTGGACTGTATATACTTGGCGGGTTCCTGTTCCAGCTTTTGCTAGAACATTTCTCCCAAGGAGTGGAGCATGGACATATACATATGAAGAAGGAAAATATCAATTCTTTTCCACTAGCTATTATGTTGAGTTTATGTGTCCATGCTTTTTTAGAAGGTATGCCTTTGGTTAGTGCACAGCGTCAACATCTTGTTTTTGGTATCGCGATCCATCATATTCCAGCAGCATTTGCATTGGGATCTTTACTTCTGGCCTCTCAAGTTTCAAAACGAACATTACTGATTGCTATTTTCGTATTTGCTATGATGACGCCAGCAGGTTTTGTGACCAGTCAGTTTATCAGTCAGCATGCTGTGGGTGATCTTGCACAATATTTTGATAAAATTATGGCTGTAGTGATCGGTATATTCCTTCATATTTCCACTACAATTCTTTTTGAGTCCGGATCTGCAGACCACCATGTTTTCAATAAAAAGAAGATGATTGCAGTATTATTGGGAATAGTATTATCACTGAGGAGTTTAATCTTTGGCGGTCATGATCATAGCATTCTGAACATGATCACCATAATCACGAATCACATCACGAACATTAAAAAAAGCTAAAGAATGAATACAATGAATTACAAATTATCGATTCTCTTGATGATCCTCATTTTTCTAACTGGATGCAATAATTGTCAAACTGGCATAAGTACGATTAAAGTCGGGAAAACAGGTAATGAGGTTAATGCGTTTATAGGCCAAGATCTCCATTTTAAAACAAATATTTACTTTCCTGAAGGAATTAAATTGCTGAAAGTGACATTTGAACCAATAAAAAAGACAGATTGGTCCTATGTGAAGGATTATACTACCGATGTCAAACAACATAATCAATATCATTTAAGCGGGGTTATACCTATTCCAGTGTATTTAGCAGTCGGAATTTATAAATTATGTATCAAAGCAGTTTCGGAAGTAGGAGAAATTGCAGAGGAGGAAACTGAGATCAATCTAAAAGTAGATAGTTCGATGCCATTTGCCTCGAAAATTGATGTAGGTCTTAATGCGAAGAAAGATAATCTGCATCTGGAATCAGAAATTACTGCCTCCAAAAAGATTAAAAGCGTAAAGGTTCAGCTTAAATGGGGTTCAGCTTCCAAAACCTATACTTATAATACAGACGCGATGATCGGAGCTCTACAATATACCTTTCATGAGCATCTGGACCTAAAAGACTTTAAAAATGGGAAATATGATGTTATCTTCATCGTAGAAGATCAAGAGGGAAGACTATTTGAAACAAAAGGAGATTTTATAAAATAACACTTTTCAATATTAAAACTTATTTATAATACGATTCCTAATCTTAGCATATGCAAGATAACACATGCTAAGCTTAGGAATCAAAAACGTTATGATTAATCATGTTGTTTCGACACTGGATTTATGGTCAAATAACTAACTTTTCATATTCAATCTTTCTTCTTGAAGATCGAGCAATCGAAGATGTTTCCTGATAATTTCTTCATCTAACAGAAGCTCCTCGCGGTTTTTATTGATAAGCCATGTTCTTTGCGTTTCGATTATGTCAATATAAATACTTCGATATTCAGCGAAATTAATGATGATTTCAGAACTGCTCAATTGATTTTCATATTTTTGCAATTGATCTTTCAATGTTGGAAAACTATCTATTTTGTGAGCATAATCTTTACGGATTTTATCCACTGCCACTTGAGCGAGGTTGTTCTGAATTTCATAATCGATTTCCTTTTCACTTCGAGTAAAATCCTGATCTATTTGAGGGAATTTCCTTAATAAGAAAGGAAGCGTAAGTCCCTGGACAAGTAATGTTAAAAGGATGACGACAAAGGTGATGAAAAGTATGAGATTTCTTTGAGGGAAAGGAGTTCCGTCCGCTAAAGTCAGGGGAATTGAAAGTGCCGCGGCCAAAGAAACAACACCTCTCATTCCGGTCCAGCCAATGATTAAAGGAGTTTTCCAGCCAGGAGATTTGGCATCAGCAACGGTAATGTAATTTCTCATAATTAAAGTCGTTATCACCGCCGCATAACCGGAGAAAATTCTAACAAGAACCAGCACTACAGTAACAGCTATTCCATAACCGATTGCTGTATAAATATCAGTATCTCCCAAACCAGAAACAATTTCAGGTAAATCTAAACCAATGAGCATGAAAACAATTCCATTTAACAAAAAGCAAAAACTTTCCCAAACTGTTACAGTACGTATTCTCGATGCACTGCTCAAGAAATCATGACTACGATAAGACAGAAATAATCCGCCACTTACCACCGCCAAAACTCCCGACGCATGCAGTTCCTCCGCCGCCAAATACATCGAGAAAGGGGCGATAAAAGTGAGCAAAATATCAGTATTAGAATCTGTCGGAAGTATTTTGTGCATTTTCAGAAAGATGTATGCAAGTACAAGCCCGATGCCTACGCCACCAATGCACATCCATACAAAACTTCCCGCCGCTTCGTACCATACAAATTGCCCTGTTGCCGCAGCAATCATCGCAAACCTGAAAATGATTAAAGAAGAAGCATCATTCAGCAAACTTTCGCCTTCGAGGATTGACGCCAATCTTTTAGGCACCTTTACAAATTTTAAAATTGCTCCAGCACTTACTGCATCTGGCGGCGAAACGATTCCGCCCAATAAAAAACCTAAAGCTAAAGAAAATCCGGGGATGAAATAATTAGCGAAGACGGCTACCGATAATGCCGTAAAAAAAACGACTACGAAAGCGAAACTGAAAATAATTCTGCGCCATCGCCATAGCTCTTTCCATGAGGTTGACCAAGCAGCTTCATACAGCAACGGTGGTAAAAAAATGATAAATATTAACTCTGGTTCTATTTTTATTGTGGGTACTCCCGGAATAAAACTTATGGAAAGACCAGCTAATACAAGCAAAACAGGATACGCGACCTGAATCTTTTTCGCCAACATGATCAGCATGGTGATAAGCAGCACCAAAAAAAGATAAAATTCGAAATTTTCTAGCATGTGTAAATTTTAGTTACATAAATATATATTAAATTTTTAGCAACATTTACAACCTATTTAAAATTTAAATGAGTTGTAAATGTTGTCATAGAAATAATGTGTGATGCATTTTTCCAATTTCCATATGTATCCAGCATCTAATAGTTTGCGGTGTAAAAGATTGTTGCTATAATTTTTATTCCGTACAGATTAAGCAGATCCAGCCTTCATTACCAACTATGGTATTTTTAAACAATTAAAACAAACAGTAAGGTCGAGCTGTATTACTTATTCACGACAAAAAAATATCATTATGAAAGTTGCCATCATCGGAGCATCCGGATTTATCGGATCAGCTATTTTAAATGAAGCGCTGAGTAGAGGTCATGACATAACCGCTATTGTCCGAAATCCAGAAAAAGTAACGGTTTCCAACCCACGTCTTAACGTCAATAAAGGAGATGTTATAAAAGAAGAGGAGTTGGTCAGCCTTTTGAAAGGAAACGAAGCTGTTATCAGTGCTTACAGCGCAAATGACTCATCGACCTATGTAAAGGCTATCACAGCTATTATTAATGCTACGAAAAAAGCAGGTATTACGCGATTATTAGCTGTTAGCGGGGCCGGAAGCCTCAAAGTAAAACCCGGAGTACAATTGTTAGATACCCCAGAATTTCCCGCTGAATGGAAGGACGGTGCTACTGCTACACGTGACGCATTTGATGTTATCAAGCAGGTGACCGACCTGGATTGGTCTGTCTTGAGCCCAGCCATGGTGATCGAGCCCGGCCCGCGTACAGGTATTTTTCGCTTAGGGAAAGATCAAGTGTTATTTAATGATAAAGGAGAAAGTAAGATTTCTACAGCCGATTTCGCAGTAGCTTTGCTCGATGAGCTGGAACGACCCGCACATATCAAACAACGTTTTACGCTTGCTTATTAAGCTTGGAATAATTGCAGGAAGATATATCAGATAGGAAACAATGCTGTAATGTATCATAACAGCATTGTTTCCTAACTGATATACCTTATGCGATTGAAATGGTTTCATCCAGGTAAATATCTTGTATCGCTCTAAGAATTTCTATGCCATCTTTGAGCGGACGTTGAAAAGCTTTTCTACCCAATATTAGCCCTGTGCCTCCGGCTCGTTTGTTTATAATCGCTGTTCTAATAGCCTCAGGAAGATCGCGTTCACCTTTCGATTCACCTCCTGAATTAATAAGACCAATTCTGCCCATGTAGCAATTTGCTACTTGATAACGGCAAAGGTCAATAGGATGCATGGATGATAAATCCGTGTACATTTTAGGATTGCTTTTTGCAAAATTAATGGTAGTGAATCCGCCATTGTTTTCCGGAAGTTTTTGCTTAATGATATCAGCCTGTATGGTTACACCTAAATGATTGGCTTGACCTGTAATATCTGCCGCAACTTCATAATTAACGTTATCCTTAGTAAAACTATTATTACGGGTATAGCACCATAAAATACAGGGCATTCCTAACTCATGAGCTCTTTCAAAGGCTTCGGCAACTTCTACAATTTGCCTGTTTGAATTTTCTGAACCAAAGTAAATCGTAGCACCTATTGCAGTTGCTCCTAAGTTCCAAGCATCTTTTATACTCCCAAACATAATTTGATCATACTTTGTAGGATAAGTAAGCAATTCATTATGATTTATTTTAACGATGAATGGAATTTTATGTGCATATTTTCTAGCCATTATAGCAAGATTCCCAAAAGTTGTTGCAACAGCATTACAACCTCCTTCGATAGCAAGCTTGATGATATTTTCTGGATCAAAATACAAAGGGTTCGGAGAAAAAGAAGCACCAGCAGTATGTTCTATCCCTTGATCAATTGGCAATATGGATAAATATCCGGTATTAGCCAGATGTCCATGTTTGTAGAGTGCCGCAAGATTTCTAAGTACCTGAGGATTGCGGTTGCTTTGCAGGAAAATCTCATCGATAAATTTTGGGGAGGGAAGGTGAAGTTGTTCCTTCAAAATTTTTGGTGTATTAAAGCCTAGCAGATTTTCGCCTTCGGCACCTAATTCTAATAAAATATTTTTATAATTCATAACGTGATGATATTATTATAAATAAAGTACATTGAGATAATATGCAGTGATTTAAACTGTTATTACAATTAAAGTTAACTAATGATTTCGATAGTCCCTAGTTTTTAACATATTATTTGAAGATTAATTTACAATCTTAATTAAAAAGACATCTTGTGCAGGATTGCATTCGGAATAAGAATTCTTATAAAAAATTCAGTGCAGAAGTTTTTGATTCAAAGGGTATAGAGGATGATTGGGGAAATGCAACATCATCATGCTTTCCAATACCTTACATAGGTCATGATGAATACATATCAGATAGTTGCTTGAGATCTCAGGTTAAAGCAAGTGGAGGTATAGCTCATACCAAGCACTTCTAGCTATTTAAAAACGGCTGACTGGTTTTCTATTTCAAATCCGCGTTTTTGAAATCAAATGGTATCCGCTCAATCGAATTTTCATTTTCGATCATCAGTTCAATTTTAATTTCGTCTTTTTCGGTTGCTGCCATATCTTTTTTCAATTTAATCAGCTTATATTTCATATTTGTATGCTTATCTGTCAAAGTGAGGTTATTGTAACCGTGGTCTAAGTCTTCATTAACAGCTATTATTAAATCTTGATTTTTAGTAGATCGATATGCATACATTAAGTCATAAGACTTGAAATCAATGCTTTTATAATCCTCCCCATTATTGGTTTTATACCTAAAATCTGGAAATGCTTTTTGTATGTTGGCAGAATCTACAATTGAAAAATAAACAGTTGGATTTGCTTTTACTACACTTTTATCTATTAAATTGATGTTTTTTTCTAAACCTTTCAGTTTACCCAAATTGAAATACGATTTTTTATTTTCTGATGGTTTGAAGTATATGATCGTGCCTTTAATATCAATTTTATGATATTTTTTATTTTCCTCAAGTTCGTACCTTGCTACAACATTAGCTCGTCTAAAAGAATTTTCAAATATATTATTGTGCAATATTTGTCCCTTATTATAGGTCGCAGTAAGCTATCTATTTTAATCAGGTGAAATCTGTCGTTGGGCTTATTTTCAAGTTCTAAACTTATCTCAATTTCATTGTACATCTTAATGGTGTGAGATAGTATTACTTTTTCTTGTGAATAAAGACAAATAGGAATCATTAAAACTAAAAGAGTTGTGAGATTTTTCATCTATACTTTGGAAATCGTTAAAATTCTGTCATTGCTTCATTTTGTTATGCTTAGAGATCGATCGTGAGTAAACGATAATTTTATTTAGCCGTTATTTAATCCCTCTTGATACTATAAATCTTACCAAATTCACTATTTGTATTATGTTGCATTGACTTTATTTGATCTTTAGTAAATTTTATTGTTGCATCGGCATAATCATTTTTATATTTTTTTAGCAAGTCGGAAAGTCCAGAATACTTTTTCGTTGACATACTATGTGTTTTAAAAATCAAAGTATCGCCTTTTACTTCATAAACCTTATACAGCGTATAGGTATCATTTTTTTCTATTTTGTATAAATCATCAACTTTTGGATTTGCTAAATATTCAGTTTCATTAACCGAATTTTGATAAACAGTAAAGATGATCATGCAGCATAACAATCCTATAACAAATAATCCAAAATAATGTGTAATTGGTCTTTTTGCTTTGGCAGATGCCATGAAATAGTCTTGCTTCATTTTTGGACTCATTTCATTTGCATATAGAACTTGTTTGCAATGACTGCATTGGCTCATTCCTTTTTTTGAAGTTGGAAAAAAAGGAATCCAAAAAATATGAAAATAGCGGGCTAAAAATAAAAAAGTAACAGTCCCTTTGCTACTGCAATTCTCACAGTCGTAAGACAGCATTTCTTTTGAATTTAAGATCTTTGCTCTTGTTCCAAATATTATCATAGCCTGATTTTATTAGGTTTTATTTTTCCGGATTCTATTCTTTAGTTCTTTTAACAGTTTCGTACGACTTTTAGTTTTTATTATATAGTCCACTAGTGCATTATTGTTGATATTTTCTGCATTTGGGCATAGTTATACTAGTAATAAGTTTTAAAGCAGTTATCTAAAGTGCATCGTTGCTGTTAGCAGTAATAAAAATACATTTAATAATCAAAACCAAATAGTAGATTTACAATTCGCGAAACATGTTTTACAATTCGTGTAATAAGTCAGTTTATTCCCTTAAACTGATTTAATAACAGTATTTTAGTAAATAGAAGCTACTTCGAAAATTGCGTTTTACGAACCAAAGTCTACTTGTATATACGGATCAGGTAGTATACTTTGGCAAAATATATGCGCTGTAAGAGTATGGATGCGAAAGAAAAAAATGGAAAGTGCAATTTTACAGTAAATTGCATCAATACTTATTGTATATAGACATCGTTATCAATGATTTATTTAGGCTTATGAAAAGTAAAAACGTATTACTGGTTGTAGTTGTTTTGTTGTTCCAGACCTTGTGTTTGGGACAAACTCAAGAACATACGAAAATAGACTTCATTGTTACTAATGATTATATGTCTGAAAGAAATCTTTCTTTGATGGGAGGGCCGATCCCAGTAAATTATAAGAAAGAGATTAAAGAAAGTTTACGAAATAGTTTTGTTGAGTTTTATGATGACAATAACAATATTACAGCGGAAAAATACTACAATAAAATAGGTGCATTATATCACACGAATCAAAATTTCTATGACAGCAAGAACCGATTAGAAAAAACACTTGAAATTGACGAATTTAAAAACGACACCTGCGTTATTCAGTATCAATATACAGACAGTTTAAATCGAGTGGCCCATAAACAAGTTAGTCGTTCATGTTCAAGTAATTTTCTCGATTTTTATTATAGCTATAATGAAAAAGGTCTGAAAATTAAAGAAGTACTGAACGAGAACAACACTTTACTCCGTAAAAAAGTCATTCTGGAAATTTCCAAAAATGAAAGACAAATAAGCTCGTATGATCAAGCAAACCGTTTATCAAATTATCAGTATAAGTATAATAACAAAGATCTGCTTATATACGAAAAACGTAAAGAATGGGATTATGTCCAAAAAGGAGAATATTTTGAAATTGGTGGCGAATATGAGTATTTGTATCAGTATGATAAAAATGGCAATTGGATAGAACGCATTAAACAAACCTATTGTCCAGCAAAGAAGAAAGTCGCAACAAGTAAAAAAGTGGATAACAAAAAAAGTCTAGTTAAAACAGAAGAACCAAAACTGCTCGAAAATATTGATTACAATTGCGAACCTGAAATCAAAGAGAAGCTGATCAGAAAAATATATTATAAGTAGAAATTTCCTTAAAAAACAGAATGGTTATTTTCGGCGAGAGTTTCAATATTTACATGAAGAAGTCCTATCAGCAGGAGTCGATATGATAATAGGGTAGATTTCGATAAAAAACATTAATACAGAAACAAATGACATCTTGGAAAAATTATTGTATGCTCTTCATTATACTTCATTTTGTCACAAATGCGTGTGCACAATTTACAGGATATTATAATTTGCACGATGGAGGTGTAGATATGCCATCTTCCTCACTCTTTGTTTTACCCAATAATGAATTTCTTCTTTTTTATTATGATGGATACCAAATCGGAAGTTGGAAAGAAATAGATAACAGCACGATAGTCTTAAGTGTAATCAAAGGAAAGACTGTCCCAATTACTATTTATGGAAAGTATAATAAGAATCTGACAGGTATAAGCATAGATGTATATGGTTTGGCAAAAGCAAACGCATTCATAAATTTTTCAAAAGATACTACTTCAAAAAAAGAGTTTCAACCTATTTTTAACGACTTGGCAAACTGTCTTGGTGACGACTATAAAATCAAAAAATGGTCGGTGAAAGTAATTGGGTTACCATAAGCTATCCTGCCGATCCTGATTTTGGAAGAAACAGTGTCAGATATCCTTATAAAGCGTTGACTTACACCTTTCCATTGAATAGACAATATAATGATTATGTAGCAATTCAAAATGAAGATGCTCTTCAGGACATTAAGGATTTTACAATTACCAAAAAAATGGGATTTTTACTATTAACGATCAAAAATCAGAGCGCACAGAATTGACCGATGAAATATTAAAGAAGATAGATGATGCAAAAAGGTTAATGAACAATAAAGAAATTAAGATCAAGGAAAAGTTTGGAACAAATGTAATTGCTTTTTCAACAGGAAAAACGGACATTTTTAAACCAGTTCTTAAACCCCTCTTCATAGCAAAATGTGATGATGATGTTGATGAACATATTGATGAAAAACAAGATAATTTCAAATTACTTCCGAGGGCTGACAGAGTGAACGGATTTTATACGGTTGTCAATTTTAAAGAAAATGAATATGATGCTAAAAAATATCAATTAGCCAAAGAACCCAGCATTCAGAAGGACGATATCTTATCTGTCAGTAAAGTAATATCAGATTATGGTGGTTATGAGATTCAAATCACTTTTACCGAGAAGGGGAGTGAAAAATTAGCACAATTATCCAGAACAAATATTAGAAAACCGATTGCAATTGTTGTTAATAAATTAATTATTTCTTCGCCTGTATTTGCTTCGGAAATAACTGGAGGTAAAGCTAATATTGCGGGCGGATTTTCTGAAGCAGAAGTGGATGAGATCATCGCAAATTTGAAAAACTAATTAAACTTATTTAGATAATAAATGACTTTCGATAATTATAAGTACGCCAGGTCTTTGATCATTCTCTTCAACGATCGAATCTAAACGCATGTCGATCGAAATTTTGTTAAATAACGTCGGTAAATATCTGGATTTGAAAATATTTATAGCTAATTGAACTATAAAACCGAGTTTCTTTGGTATTTTTATCACAGGCAGCAGATTTGTAGGGTTCTTAAGTAAATTAAAGAACCTCCAGCTTAAAAAATAGCAGAAGTTCTTTAATTTATATAGTAAGAATAACCTCAGCTTCGAATTGTTATTGTTGAGCAGCCCAGATTTCAATTTCAATTTTAAGTTCCTCAAGTCCTAATCCCTTTACATAAGCAATAGTCATCGAGGGATAGACTTTCCCGAATAACTCTTCCCATTTTGCATTTAGAAAATTCCAATCAATCTCTTCCGTAGCCCAGATGTTGACTTTTATAACGTCATCAGAAGATAAATTTTGACTATCTAGTAGCTGGCCTATATTTATAAATGTATATGCCACTTGTTCATTTATGGAAGAAGGAATGGATCCATTATTATCAATACCTATCTGACCAGAAAAAGTATATAGATTGGAATTTTTAGGAATGATCGTAACATGTGAATAGTTCCCGACAGGTACCGGAACATTTTTAGGGTTTAACCTAGCTACTTTTTGCGTGTTGTTCATACTCATTTTTTTAAAATAAAAACTATAAATTTTGTGAAATAGTGATGCAAATCTATGTTAAGAAAGATCTTAGCTATTTCGAGTACAAAAGTATAGGTGATATTTATTGTAGAATTGGATAAAACCGACAGTTCTACATAAAAATGCTTCAGATTGGTAAAGAAAGCATTTAGAGGATGGATTTGATCATTTGGAAGCATCCCATAGAGGAAAATTCAGCAACTTTTCGTTTGCATTAAGCATGAATCTTTCAGGGTTGGTCCCAGTAAATCCTTTGAACTCTCTAATATAATGAGATTGATCAAAATACTCGTTTTGATATGCGATTTCTGTAAGATTGTTAAAATCAGCTTGTCGTAAGATGTTTAAACCAGATTGAAAAGGCATAATTCTTGAAAACATTTTTGGAGGTATACCCACATATTGTTTTATTAATCGCTCGAGCGAGCGTTCCGACAAATTCATTTCTATTTGAGTTTCTTTAAGCGTTTTTCCGTTTTGAAGAAATAAGGATGCGATTGTAGCTTTCTCAGTATTGCGCTCAACTTTGCTTATGTGTTTTAATAAAAAGTTGGAGATAATTTTAATCTTTTGCTTTAAAGAGACTGCATTAATAAGTTGTTGAAGAATTGGTTCTGTTATAATATCTTCTAGGGGAACTTTTGATCATTAAATTCGAAAGCATCTATATTAAAAATAGTTTTTAAAGCTGTTGGCTGTAAATAAACTCCAATAATCCTAAAATTACCCATAACGCGATGCTCTGTAAACTTAGTTGACTGCCCCTGTATATACAACTGCGGTGCTGCCTGAGCATCCATATCAAAAAAGAGGTTTGGCTTTTCTTGAAAGATCAATGTAGGTATGCCATCTGGGATGATCTTAAATGACTTAACGCTAAAATTATCTGTGTCGTCTTCCAATACCCAAAAATATCGGATGTAGTCTTGTAAAGACGTTTCAGGAAGGAACTCTTGATAATGCATTTGTTTTTCTTTTAAAATTTAAAAATACAAAAAATGATGAAGAATACGGAGATCCTTTTCTTATGATCCGACAGTAAAGATGAGTACCATAAGTAGGCCTTTATTAGATTATACATATTTTAAAACACAAAAAGCCTCACATTTCTGTGAAGCTTTTCGTGTTTCTGCCGTTGCAGTCTTCAAGCCATTTTATGAGGGATTTGTTACTACTCGCTAATTGTACAGCAGACATATATCAAATCGTTCGTTTTTTTATAAAACTTCTATTAGTCCTAATACAGATATTTCATAATATGCTGAAGATAGGGTTTTAATAAAAAGAACTGTATAGCGTAATTTTCAGTTCTTGATCTTTTGCAACTTGATGTCTACGACCTCCCCAGCCCAAATTACCATTTGAAGCATGATAAATAATAAAATCAAAATCCGTATTTGCAGGTACTCTAATGGATACATATCCATTGTCATTAACTAAACCCTTAAGTGTTGATCGTTTTACAATATCACTTACATTATCTGATGTAACTTTAACAGAGTTAAGAGGAAAAGCAACGACACCCTGGTTACGCAATGGGGTATAGTCATAGGCGTTTAGGAGTCTAATCTTCAAAATACCTGAAAAATCAGATACCTTAGTAATCTTTTTACGTTCTACGCCAGCAGTTATTTGAACATATTCGTTTAATAGATAGCCGTTATTATTGACCATTATGGAATCTGTCAATAATCGATAATTTTTAGGTATTAAATCTGAAAAATATACTATGCCCTCATTATTGGTTAAAGCAGAGTCTACCGCCGCGTTTGGATATGAATTCGTTCCTGTATTAAGGAGGTAAACTTTAATTCCAGCTATACCATTGCCAGCGTCATCATTCAGTTTGTAACTTAATTTTCCCGTAGTCTCGTTATCGACGATGTTTACATTTATATCATCTTTACAGGAGGCCGTCGCAAGCAGCAGCCCCAGTAGGATAACAAATTTATATTTCATAATTAATTTATAATAAAGGATAATTATCAATATTTTATTGATAAACAACTATTGGATAAGTAACTGAAGCACCTTTCTGCACTCTCACATTAGCATAGCCCTTACTTACGTTTGTTGAAGTATTGTAGACACAAATCCAATAATCCTTGTCAGAAGGAACTTTAAATGAAATTACACCTTCGGAGTCTGTGATTCCTTTGAAGTCAGCAAGATTTATATATTTCGTGACATTGTTATCGTAATCAAAATTATTGTAAGGAAGTATAAGTACTCCCGCATTTTTTAGAACCGAACCATTATATAAATTAACTTTAACTTTTAAAGTTCCGGAAAAATCAGTCACTTTAATATCCTTATGCAGTACTGTCCTAAATAAATT